>CAIOJS010000017.1 GCA_903858655.1 uncultured bacterium
AATTGGTCCTTAAGATAGCTCTTAATAAGAAAAGAAGAGCGTGGTTTTCTGGATTGTGGAACTATGGCAAAGAGTATGATTTCCCATTTCAATAATCTAATGCGGAATCTGGGTTTAAAGCAGTGTTCTCTGTTGAACATCCGCAAAAGACTGCTGTGGTTCATAACGAAGGAGGTATCAACAAGAAATCTATTGCCGGCACGATTTCTTATTTGCCTGTGGTGTTTGGATGCTATTGCGCTTCTGTGGTGATTCAAGATTTGATTGAGGATACGAAGGAAACAATATTGCCATAAAGAAGCTTCTTTATGGCAATATATGGACTTTTCGAAGTAGGTTGTAATTAGAACTTAAAACTTATCCCTAAGCTCGGCATAATTGGTAATTGGTCAATTCGTTTATAAGTAATACGATCGAAGTAAAAAATATTCTTACGGTCATACACATTGGTCAAACTCAGATTAATTTCCATAGAAGTCCGTTCGCTGAACAAGAAAATCTTGCTCATAGAGATATCCAAACGATGATAATAAGGCAAGCGTCCACTATCATTACCAGCATAAATAATGCCCATATTTCCGTTGGTGGTGGTGTAATTTGAATTTATGCCGTTCGAGAAATTCAACAACTCATAGAACCCCTGAGTTTGCGCGAAGGGAAATCCCGAACCCATATTCCAACGTACATTCACGCCCCATCCTAAGGCTTTCCCAAATTTATAAGAGCCTACGAGGTTAACATTATGACGACGGTCGTAATGAGGATAATAAGTATCAATGCCATCATAACGATGAATGAATCCATAAGAATAAACTGCCCACAGATACAATTGACGATATTCATATTTAAGTGTGAAATCTATACCTTCTGCATTTCCGGTTTCAATAATAAAATCCTTTTTCAAATAATCGGGTTTGCTGGAATATTCAGGAGTGTCATTATACACTTTGTTGCGATTCATGTCAGTTAGCTGTGTAAACCATTTCCAATAACCTTCAACATTCAACACGAGATTCTTTGCCAAATCCACTTCAACACCAAAAATCACATGGTCGGCTTTTTGCAAAGCATGTGTTACGGCTTTCCCGTCAAATTGGTCTTGCAGATTATCAGGTCCTGAAAGAAAACCATAAAACAAATTCACAACATCGCGATCCGAACTGGCAGAAATCAAGTTTTGAGAATACATGCCCGCTGCCAATTTAAAACGCAAAAACTTTGTAGCATTATATTTCACCGCTAAACGAGGTTCAGGCGAAAAGGTTGACAAGGAAGCATATTCCTGCCCTCTAATGCTCGGTTCGATAAGAAATTTACCAATCACCCATTTATATTTCAGGAAAATTCCGAATTCAGTAGTAGATTCTGCCTGTACAATTTGGCGGTTTGCAGAGTTATAGAAATTAAAATTGGTACCAAAGCCTTCCACTTCTATACCATAACGCAACTCGTTTTTACCCATAAAGGAAGTAAAATTCAGTCCAAGATTAAAACCATTGATGGTACTCGTTTTTGGAAGATTGGTTTGGTCAGTCAAAGAAATATTGTAGGATGAATAAGCCAAAATTCCATCAATCAACATAGATGCTTTTGCAGGAATCACAACAAAGTTCATCCCCGCACCATAAGAACCCCATTTGAAAGAAGCGATTTGACGATAATCAGCGTTGTCGTTAAAACGGAAACCAAATAAATTCACTTTACTGCCATTACCGGCATTAATAGCTATTTTGCCATATAAATCAAGATAATTGAACGGCAGACCAGCTGTATCAATATAATTATATAAAGCTTTGGATGTTTGTTTCAGATAAGAGTTCTTCGCAGAAAAGATAAAGGAAGCATTTGATTTGTTGTTCTCTTTTTGTCTTACTATTGGTCCTTCTACCAAAAGTTTCGCACCAAAAGTACTTGCATCTATTTTGCCCGAAAAGCGTTTTTTGTTTCCATCACGTGTGCTGATATCCATCACAGAGGAAATTCTATCACCAAATTCGGCACCAAAACCACCAGTATAAATGTCGGCATTTTTTAAGATGTCGGTGTCGAAAACCGAAAACAAACCAATAGAATGGAAAGGATTATAAACAATCATTCCATCAAGCAACACTTTGTTTTGAACTGGCGAACCTCCACGTATATAAAGCTGACCGCCCTGATCGCCTGTGAAAATAACTCCGGGCATAACCTGTAAATATTGTGCCAAATCAGGCGTGCCGCCAATGGAAGGTATCTGTTCTATTTTTTTAGGAGTTACAGTAAGCTCCGAAACTTTGGTTTCGGTTTTATTGTCTTGTGCATCCGCTGAAATATTAATACCTTTAATGTCATAAGCTGCTTTTTGCAAATAGAGTTTTTGGTTGATATTATCGCCTTTGTTTATTGTGATAGGCATTTTAATGGTATCATATCCCAAAAATGTTGACATTAGGATATACTCTCCTGGCGGGATTTGCGTTATAGCAAAAAAGCCATTCACATCAGTGGTGGCGCCCATAGAGGTTTTATAAAGATACACATTGGTGTAAATGGAGGGTTCGCCGGTGGTTTTATCATACACAAAACCTTTAATGGAGCCCTTTAGAGCTTGCTGTGCATGAAGCGGATTTGCAATAAAAAGTAGAACTGCAATTGAACAAAAAAACGTAATTCTTTTAAATAACATATCGTGTGAATCAAAAAACTTATAAATTTGCCAAAATTAAAGATATTATTTGAATTAGGAATCAATGAGTTGTTAAATAAACAAAAACACCTATTAATATTAAATAAAGGTAACATGAAAAAACCGGTTTTATTGTCTATGCTGCTGATTATCTCCCTAGCGATTTCGGCTCAATCCACTTCTTACCGAGCAGGTAAATGCACCACTAAGAGCGATTATTGTCCCAAACTCGCATTGTTCCACGAAACCATTTATAATTTTGGTGGCTTGGGCGTGAATTCGGTAAATGCCGATATCATAGTTTTTTGCAATCTTTGGTATATGGCAAGTGTTCGCGTTGGCATCAATTATTATTCTTTCCCAAAGATTTCTTCTGCGGGCGTTCCTCTGGAGTTTAATTTTATGATGGGGCGCGGAGCCTGGATGTTCGAAACAGGCTTAGGCGTGGATTATTTATATGTCTATAAAAACTACAGCAAAGATTTAGGTCATTTCAAAGATAATTTATCCTACGCAGCCCTCACTGCACGTTTAGGGGTTCGCTACGAACGTGTCAACGGTTTGTTTTTTCGGGCAGGATATAATCCCCATATTTCGCTGACCAATATCAATAAAATAGAACCCATAAGCGGCAGCCGCTGGTTGCACATGTTAAGTGTGGGGATAGGCTATACGTTTAATAATTAGGGCGGGTTTCTATCTTGTTGGTGATATAAGATGGAAGAGAAAAGGTAAATGGCAAATGGCAATTTTCATATGACTTTGAGTCATCTGATGAGTAACTAAAGGGGCTTTAGCCCTGCATAAATTCATCCCATTTCAGGGCTAAAGCCCCCGCTGCTATCTTTGTGAGGCTCCGCCTTGAAAGGCGGAGTTATTGCAAAAATTCGTATCTTATTCCATATTAATACTTTGCCTATATGCCAAAGTTGGCAATACTATCTCGGAGACTCCTTTGCCTATATGCCAAAGTTGGCAATGCCATCTCGGAGACTCCTTTGCCTATATGCCAAAGTTGGCAATGCCATCTCGGAGACTCCTTTGCCTATATGCCAAAGTTGGCAATGCCATCTCGGAGACTCCTTTGCCTATATGCCAAAGTTGGCAATACCATCCAGGAGACTCCTTTGCCTATATACCAAAGTTGGCAATGGCATCTCGGAGACTCCTTTGCCTATATGCCAAAGTTGGCAATGCCACCTCAATGCAGTATCTTATAAATCATCTCCTTCATCAAATCGCCATCAGTTGCCGATGCGTTGTTGATGCCTTTTGAGCGCAAATCATATTCCTTAAAGATAGCAAACACTTGCCGAAGCTTCGCTCGGTTGTAGTTGCGGGCGGCAGTGGCATAATCGTCCACAAACATACGGTTAATGGATAGCACAGAAGCCAAATTGTTAGGCGATTTATCCACTACGTTATGATACATAAATACCTTCACAAAAAATGGAAACAAAACGGGAATAACCTTCACCAAAGGATTTTCCTTTTCGTTTTCGGCAAAATACTTAATAATCTGATTGGCTTTAAAGATGTTTTTAGCACCCAAGGCTTTTTGGAGTTCAAACACATTATAATCTTTGCTGATGCCGATATGCAGTTCCACAAGTTCAGGTGTAATCTCTATGCCGGGAGTTGCATTAATGATGATTTTGCCTACCTCGTTCACAATTTTACTTAGGTCGGTGCCCAAAAATTCCGACATCAAAAAGGCAGCCTTCTGATTGATGGAAAAACCTTTTGATTTCACGTAGTTCGTAATCCATGCGGGAATCTGATTGTCATAAATCCTAGGCGTTTCATAAAAGACAGCCTTTTTCTCAATCAGCTTGGCAAAGCTTTTTCGCTTGTCAATCTTGTTGTATTTATAACAAATCACCAATATGGTTGACGACATGGGGTTTTCCACATACTTATCCAATGTGTCAATATTTTTTATTTCTTGAGCTTCTTTCACAATCACCACCTGATAGTCGCTCATCATCGGATAGCGTTTACATTCGCTGATGATGCTCAACACATCGGTTTCTTTGCCATAGAGCACAGATTGATTGAATTCTTTTTCGTCAGCCGAAAGCAAGTTTTCTTCAATATAATCTGATATCTGGTCAATATAATAAGGCTCCTCGCCCGAGAGAAAATAAACGGGATGGTATATTTTGTTCTTTAAATCTTTGATGATTTCGGTTTCAGTTTTCATGGTTTAGTTATAATCAAAATAAAGATGTTTCACCGTCAGCCCATTGTTGATAAGTTGGTTTAAGGATTCAACGCCCACTTTCAGGTGGCTTTCTACAAAATCTTCGGTCACTTTCTGGTCGCTTTTATCGGTTTTCACGCCCGAAGAAATCATCGGTTGATCCGAAACCAAAAGCAAAGCCCCCATCGGAATATGATTGGAGAAACCTACGGTGAACAAAGTGGCAGTTTCCATATCTATAGCCATAGCCCGTATCTTGCGAAGATATTTTTTGAATGAATCTTCGTGCTCCCACACACGGCGGTTGGTGGTATAAACGGTTCCTGTCCAATAATCGAAGCCCAAGTCGCGTATGGTGGTCGAAACCGCTTTCTGAAGATTAAAAGCAGGCAAAGCAGGAACTTCAGGAGGGAAATAGTCATCTGAAGTTCCTTCACCACGTATGGCTGCGATGGGTAACACAAAATCGCCCAATTTGTTTTTTCGTTTCAACCCACCGCACTTGCCTAAAAACAATGCAGCCTTCGGGTCAACCGCGCTCAATAAATCCATGATGGTTGCTGCATTGGCACTTCCCATGCCGAAATTTATAATAGTGATGTTGTTGGCAGTGGCACTGGGCATAGCCTTGTTCAAACCCTTTATTTCAACATTATTTGTTTTGGCAAATAGCTCTATATAGCGGTTGAAATTGGTCAATAAGATATATTTTCCAAAATCTTTTAGCTCTGTTCCTGTGTAGCGTGGAAGCCAATTTTCAACAATTTCGCGTTTTGTTTTCATCTGTTTGGATAATTATGTGTAATTTTAAGGCAAAAATACAAAATAAAATCATGCTTGAGCTGAATCTTCCATTTTATGAGTTTAAAATATCTGATGAAACACCTGCTCGTATCTTCGATGCGATACGAAAAAAGTACGTGATACTCACTCCTGAAGAGTGGGTTAGACAGAATTTCATGCAGTTTTTGTTGTGCGAAAAAAAGTATCCTGCAAGTTTACTATTGATTGAAAAAACTTTGCGCGTTCACAAAATGCACAAACGTTGCGATGCTGTCGTATATAACAATCAGGGTAATCCTTTAATGATACTCGAATTTAAGAAACCTGATATTTCCATTAATCAAAAAGTCTTCGACCAAATTGCTCGCTATAATATTGCCTTACGGGTAAAATATCTAACAGTTTCCAACGGACTTAATCATTATTGTTGTTCAATAGATTTTGAAAAGAATTCCTACACTTTTATTGAACAGATACCTGAATATGAAATGCTATGATGTGGCAAAAATAATTAAAAGTAAAAGGTGTAAAATAAAATCAATCAGATAAAGTTAATATTGTACAAGTAAAATGTTATGAAATCAAAAATCGTTAAAGTTCTCTTTCTTATCGGTCTCGTACTGATATTATTTTCTTCATGCAGAAGCAAATCATGCAGTGGCATGAAATACCATAATAGTGATGTGAAGCGCGGGTTGGCGCATTAAAATGGCGTGAAAAGTTATTTCACCACATTATTGTTTTCCGTCTTATTGTTCAACAAAAAAACAACATCAAAAATAAGATACAACACAAATAATATGAAGAAGCTGATGATGAAGTTCACAGCATCGCTTCGAAATAGCATCACGTACGCCACCAAAACCACAATATAAAACATAAATTTCAGAAAGGTGGACAGCATAAAGGAACGGATGAATTTATAAGGTTTGTCTGGATTCGAAGAAAGCAAAAACAGATTGGCAAGTAGGGAGGTAGCTAAAAACAAAGGCACGAGGAATAATAAGGCAGGGGATATATTTTGTTTTGGCAAAACGAAAAACAAAACAACAGCCATACATTCCAACAGTAATGAAAACAGAAATGTATTGACTAGTAATTTTCTTTTCATGTTACTTTTTTTTGATAAAATCTTTTATTGATATATAGATAGCCGTTCCCACCGAGAAAAAAGATAATAGAACGGTGAAAATTGGAAACTTGATTCCTATCCATTTATCCAACAAAACGCCACCCCCAACTCCTATTGCTATTATGACCAACATTTGAACTGCAATGCTGGAATATTTGGCATAAGAATTAAGCGAGTTCTGAGGCTTTTTCATTCATTGGTTTTGATGAAAAGGATGACTTTCGTGGATCGTCGGGCATTTTGCAGGTTCCTGAAAATTTAGCACCGGGTTCGATGGAAAGTTTATCGGTGGTGATATCACCAACCAAATTGGCAGATGATTTCATGGCAAGCAATTCGGTGACATTCACTTTGGCTTTTATATTTCCAGAGAAATCGGCATTTTGACACACAATTTCTCCTTCCACAGTTCCTGTGACACCAATCACGACTTTCCCTTTTGAGTTTATTGAGCCAATTAAGGTGCCATCAATACGCATATCACCTGATGCATTAATGTCTCCTTTGATGGTGGTGCCATTGCCAATAATGTTGATTACGGGTGATTCAATTTCAATATTTTTCGCCATAATGATAGTTTTTAGAAATTATACGCTTAATTTTAATTAGGGTTTCGTGTAGTATTTTTTATAGAATGATAGATATAACTCTACATCCTTATTTTTGAAGAAAACTGGATAGTTTGCAGCAGAAACAATGAAATGTCTGAATTTTCCCTTTATGAGTTGCGTCATAATTTCAGGAGAATTTTCAACAGCCTGCAAATAACTTAAGGCATTATCCTTATTATCAAAACGACTTACATTCAACACTTCGAGGCTATCATTCAAAAATAAGGTGTTTATCATGAGCTGTTTCGTAGAATAATACTTGGTGTCAAAATTCGAAAAGGCAATCTTAAGATCGTTGATTTTCATATTTTTTATTTCTACAACAGCTATATAAAAATGAAAAGCTGCCGGGTCGAATTTGTATAAAGGGGCAGTGCCTGTTTGCACACCAGTTTGCACACCTGTTTCCGTAGGTGCTTCTGTAGTTGTTTTCTTTTTTGTCAACACGTCTAAGATGTCTTGTGCTTGCTTTTTTACATCGGAGTCGGGATATTTTTGGACAATATTGGTCAATGCAGCTTCAAACTCGGGCTGTGTTTTGGTTTTGCCGATGGATAGCGCTTTTAGCATTTCGAACTTTGGAATCAAAACTTTATCTTTTTTATCGCGAATGGTATTGTCTGCATTTTGAATGACAACTTGATATTGTCCGGATTTGTATGCTAAGTAAGTTTCTTTATAAAAAACAGCCAATTGATTTTTTATTACTTCCAGCTTTTGATAATAATTGGGGTCGGTAATCATCTTAGCGTAATCGCTGTCGGCATATTTTGTCAGTATGATGTTTTTATAATAGCCCGCCTTACCTTCATTTTGTTTTTCGACATAGATTTCATATAGATTATAATAGGCAGGTAGCATATATTTGCTATCGGGAAATCTTTTTTCCAATTTGTTGAAAGCTTCGATAGATTTATCCAATTCATCCAGCGATTCTTTATAAATGATACCAAGGTTGTAAAGTGCTTCGCTGATTTTTAAATCCGATTTCACGATAGCCTCAGGCGTCAAAGGTAAACGGTCAATATAAGTTTGCGGATTCTTTAGGTCCGACACTTTTTTATCCTTGACAAGTTTACTACTGTCAACATCGTCTTTCACTTCGTCGAAATTGAACTCTGTGACCGCTTTGTTTTTCAATCGCCAAAGGTCCTCCAACTTGCGAGTGCCCCATTTACGAGCAAACTCTGTGAATCCAAAACTCATAGACGATACATTATAAAAGTACCAAGAACCCGAATTCTGATTCCCTTGTTGATTCAATTGAGGCAAATTGGCTAGGGCATTGGCAGCGTCGGCTTTTTCTTTGGCTATACGTTGTTCTTCTTTGATGATTTCGTTAATGTGGGCATTGATTTTATTGTTCCGTTCGTTGACGGGCAAGCGTGCCAGCATCTGAAGACTATCTTCTAAAGCAACTGTCGTAAGGTTTCTGACCAATTCATTCAAAGTGTTCTTTTTGTTTTCGATGAGTTGATAGTTGGGGAAATCTTTTGGCAGATAGGTAACGCAACTGTCGTAATATATTTGCGCATTGGGATAATCGGGTATGGCAAAATACAAATCGCCAAGTTTTAGATACGAGAGCGATTTCTGATTATTATTAGAAACGCTTGTTTGTGCTGACTTTTTAAGATGCTCGATGGCAGTTTCCTGATCGTTTTCTTTTAAATAAATTTCAGCCAAAGCATAATGTATTTGGTCGAGATATTCTTTGTTTTTTGAATCGCGAAGCATACGATTCAAAAGCTTTTTGATGTCTTTGCTGCCGCCCATGGTGACGTCATAGCTTTTCGCCAAATTAATTTTTGCAGCAAATTCCATATCATACGTTGGGTTCATGCCCAAAACTTTTTTGAAGGATTCGGAAGCTTTCACAGGGTTGCCGCTCTTTTGAAAGGCTTGCGCTAAAATAAAGTTGAGCCGTGTGCGAATATGTTTGCCTTTGTTGAGACGTAAGCCTTGTTGAATGTACTCAATCGCTTGTCCATACTTTTGTTGTTTCAGCAGTACATCGGCGTAGGCAAGGGGATACATCTTTTCGGCGGCGCGATTGGCTTTGTTTTTCTCCATCTTTTTTTCGATGGATACCAACAATGTTTCTGCTTCATCAGGCTTGCCTTGCTGAGTGAGCACGCGTGCTTTCCAAATGATAGCTTCATATTTTGAATCGCCGTCTTTGAAACGACTCAACACATAATTGAAGGTTTGCATCGCCATATCATAGTCTTGCTTATAGAAATAGGCTTTGCCGATGAGCATATAAGCGTCGTCTATCCATTTGACATGTTCAACGCCTTTGATAAAAATGGAATGTCGCTGAATGATAATTGCACCTTTTTCGCTGGCACGGTCCATAAAGTTATAGACGGATTGCGCATCGGCTTTGGTGCCTAGCTCATAAACCGGAAGAATCTTGGTGTAGTCGTCTTTGTTTTTCTTATATAGCTCAACGGTGCCTTCTTTTAAGGCTTCTTTACCATTGAAATACGCATTGTAGTGAGCCGTGAGGTTATGATAAAGCCTGCGCGATAAGGTGTTTTTTTTCGTTGAACATGCATACAGCAGCAGCATGACACAACAAACAAGAATTATATTTTTACTTAAAGGTTTTCCTAACACGTTTTATTGGTTTTATACAAAATAACTAAAATTGTACAAATTTATTTCATTTTTTTTAATTGGAGCCAATTTTATTATAAAAATATTGATTTTGTTCTTAGTTCGGAGTTCAGAGTTCGGGGTTCAGAGTTCTTCAATCGTTAATCACTAATCACTATTTTCCTCGTTTCAATTTGTTTATCATCTATGATTAGTTTTAGAAAATATAGTCCATTGCTGAGTTGATTGCGCTGGAGGGTGATTTGATTGCAATCGGCATAATGGTTTTGCAGAAGGAGTTTGCCTTGAAGGTCGTAAAGGGAAAGGGCAATATCCTTGTAGGTTTTGTCGAAGGTGATTTGGGCGGAGAGGGAGAAGGGATTGGGGGAAACCTTTGCATGTTGCTGCGAAGCGTTTTCTTCAATCCCACTACATTCACCCCATGAAGCAGCAATAGTAGCTATATCATCAATCATCCAGCCTTCTTTATTCTTTATAACGGAATCGGAAATAAACGTGAAACGTAGCATTAGGCTATCGGGCATAACAATAATAGTATCATTTTTTACGGGGAAATACCATTGCCAACAAATTTCAGAATGTATCCACCCATTTGACTTTCCATTAGTGATTAATTTATGAGGTTGATAATTGGAGGAACTTTCGATAATATCAGAATTCCACTGAAAATATGACCACCCCATACCAAAATCTCCATTGGTGTCCTTCACTACGAGCCAAGAATTACCTCCATCGTAAGAGGCTTCAATAATTCCTTTATCGCCGATGGTATCCATATCATATTTATGAGAAAAACTCATACAGGTACGGCACGTATGAACGTAAGCATGTTGAATCACATAAATAAACGATGAAGTGTCGTTGGGTGGATAATTGCTCATGGTGTCGGTAACTATGGCGCGGTTTCCGTGATGCGCACTATTGAAAAATGTTTTGTGTGGTGTGCCTATTTGCCACAAGTTATTGTTTGTTGGCAGTATCAGGATATTGGCATTGGGTTGCTCGAAATTGATACTATCTGCATATTGTGCATACATATTGCTTATCGAAAATGATAAGGTGAACAGGAGTAGAAGTTTTTTCATGACTTTAATTTTTTAAGATTAATAAACCTAAGAGCACAACAAATTTACGAAAAAAAATCCACATACAAAAAAAAACTTCCAAAGAAATCAAAATCTTTGGAAGTTTCTTCTTTATCATTACAAAAAAGAGTTTAGGTTACGCTTATCTCCACTTTGCCTTCGGTGTTGTTGGTGTTGATGAAGATTAGGAATTTGTTGGTGGGCGAATCGATGTCGGTGCCCGGAATTTCAATTTGGGTGAAAACTCCCAATTCTTCCCCGGAAATTTTGCGGATGATATGGCAGTTTCGCTTGATCCTGAAATTTTTTCGCCCGATAATGATGGGTATCGGGATGTGTTGAACATCAATTGCCAAGCTGCAAGTCCCGGTCGAGTGGTTTCGATAATGATTTACGATGCAAAAGGACGCTTAGTTAAATCGCTTGTGAAAAGCAAAATGATGTCTGAAAAGGCAAGCTTTTCGTGGGATGGCACTCAGGACGATGCCACCAAGGCGAACATCGGAATTTATGTTATTTATGTGGAGAGTTTCGATTTGAGTGGTTCGGTGAAGCATTATAAACGCACAGCGGTGTTGGCAACGAAGTTCTAAATTTCATCCTGCAGTGCATGCTAAGGCAGCTACAGAGATTTTTACTCCTGGAATTGCAACCATCGCAGATTCGAGGATAAATCAAGCAGACGAAATCGTAGAAGAGGGACATGGAAAGTAATGTTGTTATCGGACGTGCCATATCATGTCCCTACGGCGATGGAAACGGCGGAATAAAAAAGCAACACTTGATAAATCATCATTTTCTTTTTATATATCTTATAGCCAACAGTATGGCATCAGATATTTCCTACACAAATTCAGAAAAATCTTACACAAAATTCAGAATTTTCTTACACGAATTTCTCTGCTATTGTCGTAATTTTGTATCTTCAAATCAGGCGTTCTTTCTTATGTTTATAATGAAATAAAATCAGCGAATTAGATTATAACAATCGAGATTAGGAATACAACAATGCAGGTTAGAAGTATAACAATGCAGACTAGGAATGTAACAATGCAGACTAGAAATATAACAAAGCAGATTAGGAATATAATAATGCAGATTAGGAATACAACAATGCAGACTAGAAATGTAATGATGCAGACTAGGAATACAACAAAGCAGGCTTGGAATATAACAATGCAGGCTAGAAATGTGACAATGCAGATTAGGAATATAACAATCGAGATTAGGAACACAACAATGCAGATCTCGGATATAGTTTTTAAGAATAAAATCAACCAATATATCTATCAAGTTTAACAATTAAAAGAAAGGGAAATTATGAGTAATTCTCATCCAATTAAAACCGACTTGTCAAAACACACTGATGCGGATGCTGCGGTGCAGTACCAAGCGGTTTATGATGGCATGAAAACCAATGTGTTTTTTTCCCATCCCGACATTGCATACGATGATTTTTTAGATGCAGGCACCGATTTCGGCACTAAATTATCTGCAAGTATCCATGGAACTCCTACACAAACGGCAGCCAAAAATGCTGCGCGTGAACTACTAAACCAAAATTATTGCACACAAGGTTTTTATGTGATTCGTACATCTAATGGCAATTTAGAAATGTTGACCTCGTCTAAATATGTCTTATCACAGGAAAAAGCTCCGGTAACACTTCCTGATGTTGAAGTGAAAAACGGAGAAAACCCCGGCGAACTTATCTTCAAGTTTAAAGCTGTTGATAAAGCTCGTGCTTATTTGGTTGAATCTAGAATTATTGGCGAAACAGAAACCAAAGCTTGGAATTTTTGCAAAGTTTTTGGTAGCTGTAACGGCACTAAAGATGGATTTACTATTGGCGATCTTATTGAATTTCGTATGAAGGTAATCTATTCAAAATCTGAAGGACCCTATTTTGAGTCCGTCAGAATGAAAGTAGGATACGTTTATGCTGAATAATTACTAGTATTCTATACTAAATTGGTTGATTTTATTATTGAAAGAAGAAAGCCTGCGCAGCAATTGTGCAGGCTTTCTTCTTTTAGTGCCGATGACTGCACTCTTAGCATACTAAAAGCGCATATATTACACCTTGTTTTAATTTCAATATTCGAGATTAAAATAATTGGCATCATCTTATTTGTTATCTCAATTGTTTATTTTGCTACGAGTATCATTGGGGGACTTATGACGCTGATGATGTTTCCCGACACTGACATGATTTTTGGTTCGACATCTTTTTTTTCGGTTCTACTGGAAATTTTATGAAGGAATAGATTTTTCATTACCTTTGTAGGATGAAAGAAGATATATTAAAAGCATTAGAAAAAATACTTCTCCCATTAAGTACTGGTTGGGAAGTTGAACAAATCACTACTGATGAAAAT
>CAIOJS010000018.1 GCA_903858655.1 uncultured bacterium
ATACTGAGTCGAGTTTTGAGCATTTAATTGTTCACGATGGACCAAATGCGACTTCACCAACTTTAGGTAATTTTACAGGGACTTTATCAGCGTTTACAGTAACGTCATCAAATGGATGTTTGACTTTTGTTTGGACATCTGATGGTTCGGTTGTATATAGTGGATGGGTAGCAACAATTAGTTGTGTCATTGTTCCAGGATTTAATATGGGCAGTACTCCGAATGTTAGTGCTTGTTCTGGACATTTTTATGATAGTGGTGGCACAGGTTCCAATTATGGAAATAATGAGAATTCGACCATGACCTTTTGTTCTTCAGTAACGGGTCAAGAAGTAGTTGTTACTTTTTCGAGTTTTAATTTGGCAGCGGGCGATGTTTTGACTGCTTATAATGGACCAAGCACAGGTTCGCCAGTTATTGGAACTTATACAGGAAATACTATTCCTCCTGCAGTAGGTTCAACAAGTGGTTGTGTTACATTTGCTTTTACATCAAATGCGGCGGGCACGGGGACAGGATGGTCAGCCAACATAACGTGTATATCGGGTGGCACTTCGTGTGCCGTTGCAGATCCGTTTTGTTCGAATCAAGGGGTTTACACTTATCCGGCTGGGGTGAATAATGGGACTGCTGAAACGGGAGCAAATTATGGGTGTTTGTATTCGCAGCCGAATCCAGCATGGTATTATTTGCAGATTGCAAATCCCGGACCTATTCAATTGGATATTCATAGCACGCCGTCAGTGGATGTTGATTTTGCTTGTTGGGGACCATTCACAAGCCCTACGGCTCCTTGTGTTGCTCAACTTACGTCTGCAACAACAACTTCAGATTACACACAAGGTCCTTCACCCTATTATCCTTCTTTGAATATGATAGATTGTAGTTATAGTGCCAATGCGCAGGAATGGTGTTATATTCCGAATGGAGTTACCGGACAGTTTTACATATTACTGATTACGAACTTTTCGAATCAGCCATGTAATATTTCTTTCAATCAAATTAGTGGCAGCGGAAGTACGAACTGTTCAATTATGGCACCTGCCGGAGGAGATACTGTTTGTGTAGGACAAACGATAAATTTAACTGTTCTGAATTCACCTCCAGGGGCTACATTTGCATGGACTGGACCTAGTGGATTTACAGCAAATACCATGAATATATCAAGACCTAATGCTACAGTAGCCATGGGTGGAAGTTACACTTTAATTATGACAGTTAATGGCGTTGCTAGTGCACCTGTAGGTTATTTGGTTTTGGTGAATCCAAATCCAGCAATAACTATAACACCAACCAATCCAATGACATGTCCAGGAGCACCGATAAGTCTTACACCGACTAGCACTGTGACAAATACTTGGTATAATTGGAGCAATTCGATGCAAGGTTCTGGAGCTATCACTGTTTCACCAATGACTCCGACAACTTATACTGTAACTGGGACTAGTACATGGGGATGTACAGGGACTGCTTCTATTGCTGTGGGCATACTACCAAATTTAACTATTGGTGTTACTCCCACGTCAGCAGCAATATGCTTAGGGACATCAACTTCTTTGACTGCCAGTGGAGGTACTACTTACACATGGACACCGAGTGCATCACTTTCTTCGGGAACGGGAACTACTGTTACGGCAACACCAACAACTCAAACAACCTATACTGTAGTTGGTACTACTAGTACTTGTACTGGAAGTACTGCAGTTACAGTTTCGATAAATCCGAATTTGGTTATAAGTGTGACGCCGCCATCACCCTCTATTTGTATTACCACTTCAATAAGTTTGGCAGCAGCGGGAGGGACCACTTATACTTGGACTCCAAATACAACGCTTTCGTCTGGGGGGTTAGGTTCGCCAGTTACGGCGACGCCTTTAGCTGCGACTACCTATACGGTTGTTGGTGCAAATCCAAATGGATGTACCGGTAGTACTACAGTTACAATAGGTATTAATCCTGATTTAATTGTGAGTGTGACTCCTTCAAGTCCAACAACCTGTCCCGGGGATCCAGAACCAATGACAGGTGTAGGCGCAGATACATACGTCTGGAGTCCAAACGCGTCTTTATCGGACAGTGTGGGCACAACAGTAAATGCTTTTCCATTAGTCGCTACAACTTATACGGTTGTGGGTACAAATGCTGCAGGATGTACGGGCAGTACAACGGTAAATGTTGCTATGAACCCTGATATTATTGTTACCGCAACACCTATCGGGATTTGCATCGGGACATCAGGTACTATAACGGCTTCAGGCGGGAATACCTATACATGGTCGCCAACTACAGCGCTTAATCCAACTACAGGAGCGACAGTTGTGGCAAATCCGGTTGTTACTACTACATACACAGTGACAGGTAATGCTAGTGGGTGTACTGGAAGTACTGCTGTTACAGTAACAGTTTTGCCAGCTCCATTAATTACTATTAATGCCACTCATGATCATATTTGCCCTGGGGATACCGGTGAATTATCAACTAGTTTTGTTTCTCCAAGCTATTCTTGGTTGCCTACGAATGGATTGACAAGTCCAAATACACAAACTACACTTGCTTCTCCAAGTGCTTCCACCACATACACACTTATTGCTAACAACAACGGTTGTGTGAGTACAGATGATTATACTTTAGTTGTAAGTCCATTGCCAACAGTTGCTTTTACTGCAGATATAAGAGAGGGCTGTCAGGGGCTTAAAGTAAATTTCCAAGATTTGACTACTCCTGCTGTTGGAATATGGCACTGGACATTTGGTGACAATATAATATATGGTAATAGTTCAACATTGCAAGATCCATTTCATTATTTTGCTAGTGCAGGAACTTATGATGTTTCACTATCAGTAGTAACTATAGATGGGTGTACGATGGGTGCGACTTATCCGGGGTATATTATTACTCATCCGATACCTGTTGCTGATTTCTCTGTGACGCCTGAAATTGTAAATGAATTGGATCCGTTAGTGTTTTTTACAGATCAATCCGTTGGGGCAGATATATGGAATTGGAGCTTTGGTGAACTTAATATAATAGGTAACAATTCATCATTACAAAATCCTACTCACCTATATTCAGATACAGGTACCTATCATCCAACATTAATTGTTTTTACGGACTATGGCTGTTCGGACACAGCCGAAAGACAGGTTTATGTCGAACCAAACTTTGCATTCTATATTCCAAATGCTTTTACCCCAAATAGCGATGAAAAGAATCAAAAATTCGCACCTTTAGGGGAAGGAGTTAATTTGGAGACTTTTGAAATGCGGATTTATGATAGATGGGGCGAACAAGTTTGTTTTACCAGAGATATGGCAAATGGATGGGATGGAAAAATTAGTGGCAAAGTTTCTGAGCAAGGAATTTACTCATGGTATATTTCATTTTACGACATCAATCGCAAATATCATGCGTATAAAGGAAGTGTTGTGCTTATAAAATAGTTTAATAGGTATGGACGGTGTTTCATGCCAATAAAAATTAGTTTTAATATTTTAATTAAATAATAATACATTCGAATTTTATGAAAAAGATATTTTTTATTTTGATTGCTGTTTTTATTGCTTCAAGCGGGTTTTCTCAACACACAAATACAAGCGGTTTGACAGTTAATCCCCATTTTCAGTATAATCAAGCGGACACAAGCCGAACTTTTATAATTACTTATAATGACTACGAGCAATTTAGAAAGAAATTAATGTTAGCATGGGGTCGTCCAGATGTGATGACTGCAGGCAACTTAGAATGGAATCATCTGAATATTCAAGAAATTGGACAAAACTTGAAAGTGATTGTGAGTGATGGTATTTCAACAGCACAAGACGGAACAACATATTATAAAGTTTTTCCTGACGATAATGCAAAAAATGATGCTTTAAAGAGCATGCATAATGACCAATCGCGTTATTTAGAAATTAAATTTGAAAACCAAAGCGGCACAAACTTTATTACTACGAGTGCTATGGAAAATAGCGTTTATTCGGTATTAGATTATATTACTAACTCTGTTTGGTAGTTTTAAAAATCAAATTACGTTAATAATTTTTGCGGCAAAAATTATAACGAAAATTAGAGCAGCTATAAAACACGCAGTTTGAGTTAAAGCTGAATAAAATAGTAAGTTTTTAAAAAAAGAAGACATTTTTTTGTCTTCTTTTTTTGTATAAATTAATAGGCTGATTCCACAAAATACTATTGTGACGCATAACAATATCCAAGCATACGCAAGTTTATTCGAAGCGCAAATACAAAAGTCTTCAAGACTTTTGTATGAAAATAAGGCAGCAATAACAGTTGAAATTATTATAGCCGCTGAAGCTATGAAGTATAGCTTCGCAATCTTATAGAACATGTTTTGTCAGGACATGCTATCTATTAATTCGTACTGCATGTTGATGAAACACCATGACGATTAGCATCTGATTCAACATTTGCTTTGAAGTCTTTGATTTGTTTACTGGTTCCACACTCTTGTGGGTAAGTGATTTCTTGTGTTTGACCTTTATAGTCATATTCGTATTTACAAGTAACACATTTTTTGCATGATACGAATGAGAACGAAATAGCTATTGCAATTGCAACGAATAATAATTTTTTCATATTTAATTTTTTCAGAAATAGGGTACAAATATATAAACATTTTTTGAAATAAAAGACATTATATAAATTTAAAAAACATTTTGCATCAAATTACATCCTCTGACATCGCTAAAATCATAACGACCTAGTACTTCAAAAGTGTAATTGTCGTGCATAATACCAATATCTTTTGTTGAGATAAATGAACAGGTATAAATATTTGCTAGGTCAATAATATCAATTCCACCTGACTTTTTTTGCCCTATCAAAGATAAGGGATCGTATATGTCCCTAATACGAATTTGCATCCACGATGGGGACTTAAAACTGCCATTATTTATGGAGTAGGCTTGTGACATAAGTTCTGCCATACTATACTCTGAATTAATCTGAGAGTTTAGTTTCTGTAACAAAAACGAATGCACCTCATTTCTTGTAATTTCTTTCATTTGACCCTTCATGCCACCTGTTTCAATCACAAGTATATTTTTAGTCAAAAGAGGATAATGTTTTGCGAAATTTATTAAAGCGTATGTTACCCCAAACAATAATATTTTTGCGTGCGGATTATTTTTGATTATTTCTAATAGTTTATACTCTTTACTTAAATAAAAACCACTAGCACTATTTTCAGTTTTCTCAATCAGAAAATTAAGCATATAAGCTAGCGAAGAGTTTGGGGAGCCTTCATTATCCGGAGTTAATGCTGCAATAATATAATTTTTTGGATTGCCATAAAAGGAGTAGAATGTGTTGTATATGCTTTGTTCATATAATGATTTTGAGAAAACAAGACTATTGCTTTTGATAGTATCTGTAGTACCACTGCTGTGAAATATTATTTCGGGCTTTAATAGTACTGAGGCAATGCTGTGTGTTTTAAAAAACTCAATTGGCAAACAAGGGATGTCATTATAGTCTTTTATTTTTTGAATATTTATCTTAAGCAAATCAATAAAATTATGATAAACTTCATTGTTTTTATATTGGAAATGAAATATTTGTAAAGCTAGTTCGTTAAAATCAGATAGGGACTGAATCGCGAAAATTTGAGTTTTTATTTTTTCAATGTCCATTATATCGTTTTTTTATAGTAATTTTATGCTTGAATTATTAATTATATGTCCAATGAAAAAAAATTCACTACTTGTTATTTTGTTTTCACTTCTTTTTTTGTCGCTATTAAATTCGTGTACAAAGCAAGAAAAGTTCCCTGTTGAACCATACATCGAATATATAAGTTTTACAAAAATACAAAATTCTTCGGCAATTGACGACAAAGGTATCTTAAAAATATCTTTTACTGATGGTGACGGTGACATTGGTCTTTCGGATGGAGATACAATTGCCCCTTATGACAAGACAAGTATTTACTACTACAATTTTTTTATTACCTATTACGAAAAACAGCATGGACAATTTGTTGAAGTGACACCTCCTGTTACGTTCAACTCAAGGATTCCTATTATTAACACCAGTGGAATCAATAAAGCAACTAAAGGAGAAATTGAAATTGAAATGTATTTCAACAACCCGTTTTCTGTTTACGATACCATTAAATTTGATGCAAGCATTGCCGACCGCGCTTTGCATCTAAGCAATGTAATTTCAGTGCCTGAAATCATTGTGAAAAAGCATTGAAATTTTTCTTAGTAACATATCCCAGATCCATCAGAAATAATTCTGTAGTTCTTGAAGAAAAATCACAATCCTAATATTAAGCAGGATTTAGTAGTGCACAAGCCTTTTCCGCACCGCTCTGTTCGGCTTGTTTAATAGAATATCCATACGCTTTAGCAATTAACTTATCGTCATAGTTAACGGCAACCAAATACTGCTTGTTGTAGCCCTTGCCGCTTTCTTCTATTACTTTAAAGTCAATAGATTTCTTTTCCCGCTGAGCAAGTTCAATCAACACGCTTTTGAAGTTGAATTCTTTGTTTTCGAGTTCTTCTATGTCAACGTAGCATCTAATAATACGGTTGACAACGATTTTTTTGGCAAATTTATATCCTTTGTCCAAATAAATAGCGCCAATAATAGCTTCAAAAGCATCTCCATTTTTGGAACGATATACATTGTTGTTCTCTTGTTCTGTATTGATGAGTTTGTCGAAACCCATCTTTTGGGCAAGTTTGTTAAGGTTGGACCGACTGACAAGTTTGGAGCGCATTTCTGTCAAAAACCCCTCATCCTTCAATGGATATTTGTGGAAAAGAAAATCGGCGATGACAGAACTTAGCACTGCATCGCCAAGATATTCGAGACGTTCGTTAGAATTTTTGAACCCTTTGATCATTTCTTGCGCCACAGAACGGTGAAGAAATGCCAATTGGTACAAACGAATATTGCTCGGTTTGAAACCGAGAATGTTCTTTATAGACTTAGATAATTCTTTGTTAGTAAGCGTAAGAAAAAGGATTAACCATTATATTTTTTGAAAATTACTGAGGCGTTATGCCCACCAAATCCAAAAGTGTTGCAGAGCGCAGCTCTAACGGTTCGCTGTTGACTTTTATGGAATGTAAAATTCAAATTATTGTCAATTTCAGGGTCATCAGTAAAATGGTTGATAGTGGGAGGAACCATATCGTTTTTTACAGCTAAAACTGTTGCCACAGATTCAATTGCTCCTGCACCACCCAATAAGTGACCTGTCATTGATTTGGTTGCGCCGATATTTAATTTGTACGCATGCTCGCCAAAAGCACGGATGATAGCTTTGCATTCTGCAATATCTCCAAGAGGTGTGGATGTTCCATGTGTGTTGACATAATCAATGTCATCGGGCATTAATTCCGCATCTTCCAATGCGTTTTTCATTACGAGATAAGCACCATCGCCTTCAGCATGAGGCTGAGTGATATGGAATGCGTCGGCAGATAAACCTCCGCCAGCAACTTCGCAATAAATTTTTGCGCCACGAGCCAGCGCATGATTCAATTCTTCGAAAATAAGAGCACTGCCACCTTCACCCATAACAAAACCATCGCGGTCTTTGTCGAAAGGACGTGAGGCAGATGATGGGTCCTCATTACGTGTAGATAGTGCATGCATAGCATTGAATCCGCCAACAGCACCCGTTACGATGGCTGCTTCTGAGCCACCCGAAATCATAACATTGGCTTTGCCCAAACGGATGTAATTGAATGCATCAATTAAAGCATTTGTTGAGGAAGCACAAGCAGAAGTGGTTGTGAAGTTGGGACCTCTGAATCCGAATTTAATTGAAATATGCCCTGAAGCAATGTCAACAATCATTTTCGGAATGAAGAAAGGGCTGAAACGTGGAGTTCCATCGCCTTTGGCAAATACACTAACTTCTTCCATAAAGGTTTCGATTCCACCAATACCCGAACCCCAAATAACTCCAGCACGATTTAAATCTATTTTAGTGAGATCTAAACTGGAATCTTTTATTGCTTCATCTGATGCGATGAGCGCAAAATGGGCATAAAGGTCTAACTTTCGACCTTCTTTTCGGTCGAAGTAATTGTTGGGATCGTAATTCTTAACTTCGCAAGCAAACTGTGTCTTAAATTTTGAAGCATCAAAACGGGTAATAGGTGCAGCACCACTAACCCCATTAAGCAATGAATCCCAATATTCTTTGAGGTTATTGCCTATAGGAGTTATTGCACCAAGACCAGTAACAACAACTCGTCTTAATTCCATGTAGTTAACTTACTTTGTATTGTTCTCAATGTAGGTGATGGCGTCACCAACGGTACCTATTTTTTCGGCTTCTTCATCGGGAATTGCAATGTTGAATTCTTTTTCGAATTCCATAATTAATTCAACAGTGTCAAGAGAATCAGCACCTAAATCATTTGTGAAGCTAGCTTCTGGAGTAACTTCGTTTTCGTCAACGCCTAGTTTATCTACTATAATAGCAATTACTTTTGTTGAAATTTCTGACATAATTTTATATTTTTTTTGTTTAACAAGGATGCAAAGGAAGTTATTTGTTTGGATATGGCAAAGAAATTTTATTACTTTTTTTTTCAATAATATTCTATATGGTTAATAAACAATAATATATGTTTATTTAAGTCGTAATATTTTAACATCTTTTAAGAAATGAAAATCTCTGATTTTTTGTGAATTCAAGCCTTTTATTTTATTTATGACCGGTATGACCAAAACCACCGGCTCCTCTTTTGGTGTCTTCAAGAGAATCGGCTTCAATCAGCTCGGCTTTTTCATGTTTGGTGACTATCATCTGGGCTATACGCTCCCCGTTGGTCACCAAAAAATCATCCGAAGAAAGGTTTACTAAAATCACTTTTATTTCACCGCGATAATCAGCATCTATCGTGCCTGGCGAGTTCAATACCGTTACACCGTTTTTGAATGCCAAACCGCTACGTGAACGCACCTGGGCTTCATAGCCTATGGGCAACTGTATGAAGAGCCCCGTGGGAACTAAGACGCGTTGCAAGGGTTTCAAAATAATAGGTTCTGCGAGGTTTGCACGAAGGTCCATACCCGCTGAAGCTTCTGTTTCGTATTGAGGCAAAGGATGTTTTGATTGATTGACAATTTTTAATATCATAGGTTGGTTTTTTTGAATTTTAGCAAAGATGGTCGTTCAAAATAAATAATGATGTAGAGATAAAATAAAAAGATAAAAGTACGTACGATGAGTCGTATAGCAAGACTTTCAATTTTGATAGCTAGTGCAATAAAATAGAACCCCAAAGCAAGTCCAAAAAAGAGTCCGATTTTCCGCAAATTATATTTCACAGGATAATGTTTTTGTCCGATAAAATACGAAACTATCATCATCGAAGTGTAGCACGCAAAGGTTGCCCAGGCAGAACCCATATATATCCCATGATGGGTATCAACAAAAAATTTAATCCCAGCGTGATGATGGCTCCAAAGATAGACAAATAAGCTCCGAATCGAGTTTTATCCGTGAGTTTATACCAAATAGATAAGTTGTAAAATATGCCCAAAAACATATTTGCCAAAAGCAATATCGGCACGATGGTCAAGCCTTCGTAAAACTTAGCACCGACAAAATGTTTCACCAAATCAATATAAAGCATCACCCCCAAAAATATCAACGAACAGACAATGACAAAATATTTCATCACATCGGCATAAACTTTTTTGGCATCCTTTTCTTTGGCATAGGAAAAAAAGAAAGGCTCCGCGGCATATTTAAAGCCCTGTATAACGATAGTCATCAAGATTGATATTTTGTAACATGCCGAGTAAATCCCCACCTGCGACATGGCAATATCAGGAGGCGAGAGATAAGGCAACAAAATACGGTCGAAGGTTTCGTTGATATTGCCTGCAAAGCCAAAAATCAAGAGCGGTAAGGCATATTTCAACATACGTTTCCAAACAGTGAAATCGAACGAAAGTTTTCTATGGGGAAGCAAAACCAAGAGAAGCAGAAGCGTTAAGCCCGATGAAACTAAATTGGCAATGAAAATATATCCAACACCTACGGAAGGATTATAAATAAATGACACAATACCAAATATGATATTATGGCGATACAAATATGGCAATATATACAAGAATATGATATTGAGCAGAAAACACACGCCGATTGTGAAAATTTTGATGAAAGCAAACATCTTTGGACGATTCATAGCACGCAGACGGGCAAACGGAATGGTGCAAATGGCATCGAAAACAATCATGAGGGCAAACCATACGACATATTCGCTATGTTGTGGAAACCCGATGAGCTTTGCTATGGGCTGTGCCATCATTATCATAACCGTCACAAACACCAATGATGTGGCTACAAGGGAGAGCAGCGTGGTGCCATAAATTCGGTCGCGGTCTTGAGCCTTATTGTCGTAATAGCGAAAAAATGCCGTTTCCATGCCATAGGTCAACAGCACGAGCAACAGTGCCACATAAGCATACAGATAGCCCACCACGCCGTACTGATCGGGATTGAAGATGCGTGTATGTATCGGAACCAAAAAATATATCAACAGACGAGCAACGATGGTGCTGGTTCCGTAGATGGCAGTTTGTCCCGCTAATTTTCGTAATGGATTCAAGAAATTATTTTTTTACAAAAGTAATAAAAATGATGTTTATGCGAATAGTTTTATTTGATAGATTTATTAAATGATACATTTTTGTAGCATTTGAGTGAAAGATTTTATTTATTCGGGGCATGATTTGGAGTTGCACATCGACCATTTGGATGAAGTTTAATTTGGATCTGTCTTATCACGGCTTTGAGCTCTACTGCGAATAGATGAATTGGTGTTCCGAATGACACGATTGGTGTACAGAATGATTGTATAGGTTTTATTTTGAGAGAGATAAAAAGCTTGTAAACGAAGAGTGGAACAATTCGTTATGTTACTATAAGCAAGAATATCATCATACCTACTCCGAGAGCAATCACTATGAAAAAGAGAACAATCACTATGAAACATAAGGCAACGATTGTTAAGAAAATGGTCGTCATTATGAAAAAGATGGTCGTCGTTATGAAAAAGATGGTCGTCATTATGAAAAAGATTACAACGACCACGAAAAATATTGCAACGACCACCAAAAATATTGCATCGACCACCAAAAATATTGCATCGACCATGAAAAAGATTGTAACGACCGCGAAAATGCTGCTGGCTATAGAAGGAGAATATTGAAATGGCTTGTTATTCAGCGAGTTGATTTGATGAGAATAGGAAATGATTCCAGAGAGTGAATGATTTAGTATTAGATTTAAAAAATGGTAAGGGGTTTGATGATGCAAAGATTGCACATCTGATTCAGGTGAGAGCCTAAATTGAAAGGGGGTGACAGAAGTGGAACTACTGTTTAACGGTGATTGTTGTTGAAGAAATCTAGCAGATAAAAATGATTTATTGGCATAATCTAAAAAGATCATGGTGAAGAAATATGATTTTTTTATTAGTATTGCTTTTTAAGGTTCTTTCCAACTAAGTTATTGATTTCGTATTTAATTAATATCATAAAACAACAAACCATCTATCGGACCTCTTTACATTTTAGATTTCTATCACTATATCTATTAGGGTAAATTCCATTTCATGTGTATATATTTAATGATGAGTGATGCGAATCTATTAGAGAAATTGAAGAAAGGGGACAAAACTGCGTTTGCACAGTTGGTGGCGTTGTATGCTTCTAAGGTGCTGAACATTTGTTATCGTTTTTTGTTGGATAAAGAGGATGCGGAAGATGTTTCTCAAGAGGTTTTTATAGAAGTGTTTGAATCCTTACATGCATTTCGGGCAGAGGCACAGCTTTCCACATGGATTTATAGAATTGCCGTTACAAAAAGTTTAGATGAACTGAAACGACAGAATCGCAAGCGGAGGATAAGTTCCCTTGGCAAACTTTTTCATTTGGATGATGTAGCGAATTGGTTGGCAGGAGGCAGTATGCCCGATAAACATATTGAAGAAAAGGAGAGCATGAAAGCGGTGATGGAAGCCCTAAACAAATTGCCCGACAATCAACGAGTCGTCTTCACACTTAGCAAAATTGAAGGCTACACCCATGAAGAAATTGCAGAGATACTAAACGCCACAACCGTGGCGGTGGCATCGCTTTTGTATCGCGCCAAAAAACAGGTGACTGACGAATTAGAAAGAATTCTAAAAAAATAATGCATTCCTGCGCTATACTCTTTAAAAATAATCGTCAAATATAACATACATGAAAGAATCAGAAGTAAAATATAAAGTTTCGGAAACGCTCCTTGCCTTCGAAACAATAGAACCCATTGAGGTTTCAGCCGCATGGGAACTATCGTTGATGGATAAAATAGCGAAAGGTAAAGCTCATTCACCTTCTATGTTGCGACAAAACAAATTTGTTGTGATGTTGTTTTTTGTTGTCCTATTAAACATAGGCGTTATTGTGGGTTCGATGATTTCAGGAGATAAACAGCCTTCACAGCGAAACAGCGACCTAAAAGTTGTTTCATCCGAGTTTTTAATAAACCCAACCTCAATAAATCGTTAGCTATGGATATAATTGCTCAAAAGAAGATGCTGATACGCATCGTTGTGTTTCTTACGGTTCTCAATATTGTTTCAATAGGTTTTTTTGTATGTAAAGATATTATTTTCCGCCCTCGAAAACCTTTGCAATGTAAAGTGCAAAAAGAAGCCTCAAATATTTTACAAAAAGAATTAGATTTATCGCAACAACAATTTGAACAAGTCAGAAATCTTAGAACCAAATATTTTGAAAAGGAAAAGAGTATAGAGCTCGCCATACGTCAGGAAAGAGATTCGATGAATACGGCTATGTTTAATAAAAACACCGATGAAGAGCTCGTAAAGTTATTGGCTCGCAAAGTTGCCGACAATGAATTTAGCATGGAGATGATGCGGTTTGAACAAGCCAAAGAATTTAAAACGATTTGTAATCCTGCTCAGTTAGAAAAATTTGGAGCTATGGTAAAAGAAATTCGTGATTATTTTAAACCAGATAAACCTAATGATAATCCGCAGAAATAAGGGTAAAATGCATTTTATGTGTATAGTATAAAAGAAATAAAAACTTAAACAAACTAGAGAAAAAACATGTTTAGAAACTCACTATTAGCAATCCTTTTAACCGTCCTAAATCTTTATGCATATAGTCAGCATATCACCGGAGCCGAAATGCTCCACAGACCAACCAACACCAGTATGACTGTTGAAGCCATTTTTGATTCGGTAGTGGAAGCGAGAGTATCGTACGGAACTACAAGCGGAAGTTATACAGACCATACTGCATGGCAATTAGCAACTCCTGATTCCGTTGGGGAAGCTGTGGAGGTCATCACCGTTACAAACTTAACTCCAAGCACTCAGTATTTTTATAAATTGCAATATCGCAGACCGAGTGGAACAACAGTGATAAGTCGGGCAGAACACACCTTCCACACGGCGCGTCCTTCAGGCGAATCATTCACTTTCGTGATAGAAGCTGACCCCCATTTGGATGCGTCATCCGACACAGCTTTATATCGTTTATGCTTGAAAAATCAATTGGAAGATGCGCCGGATTTTATGATTGATATGGGCGATAATTTTATGACAGATAAATTGAATAATGGTCAGGGTTTTGTTCCCGAAGATACCATTCCATATAGATGTAAATTGTTGCGTTCCTTTTATCAATCGGAATGTCATAGCGTGCCGCTATTTTTAGTATTAGGCAATCACGAAGGTGAAGAAGGGTGGTATTTGAACAGTAGTCTAAATAATGTTGCTGTATGGGACACCAAATATCGTAAAAAATACTACACCAATCCCGAACCTGATGCTTTTTACGCAGGTGATACAACCAATAATAATTTTGTTGGCAAACGTGAAGCCTATTATGCTATGACTTGGGGCGACGCGCTCTTTGTGGTACTCGACCCTTTTTGGAACACAACGCCCAAACCCGATAGCTTGACCTGTTGGCGATGGAGTTTGGGCAAGCCTCAATATGATTGGTTGAAAAACACTTTGGAAACCTCAACAGCGAAGTTTAAATTTGTATTCATTCATAATTTAGTAGGTGGCGATGCACAAGGACGCGGTGGAATTGAAAAAGCAACCTATTACGAATGGGGTGGAAAAAACAAAGATGGTAGTGATGGGTGGGCAACTAACCGACCTAGTTGGTATAAGCCTATTAAGGAGTTGTTGACCGAAAATCGGGTGACAATACTATTTCACGGGCACGATCATTTTTATGGCAAACAGGAATTGGATTGCTTGCTGTATCAGGAATTGCCACAACCTAGTTTGCCTAATTTTACCAGCATACCACAAGCTGCAACTTATGGTTATGTGAATGGTGTTTTAAAACCAAATTCCGGACATGTGCGTGTGAATGTGTCGCCAACGGGAATAACTCTCGATTACGTTCGCGCCGTTTTGCCTACGCAGGAAACCTCAAATTTACATAATAAAGATATCACTGAAACATATCATATCGGCTTGATAAATTGCTACGACTCCACAAATATAAACGTACCTGAACAAAGCAGTAATTATAATATCATTACTGTTTATCCCAATCCCGCCACATCCAATAGTTTGATTATCGAATCGAATATGACAAAAGATTATAATAGGCACACCGAACTACTGACAATAACGGGAGAGATTGTTGCTGAAGGAGAATTGTTGAATGGAAATAATAAATTGCAAATGAATATTACAGATGTAGCTTCGGGTTTATATTTTGTAAAAGTAAATGATGGTATGAATTCGAGTGTTTTTAAAATAACCATCTCAAAATAAATTCAAGTAATAATCAAAATTAAACAGTATGAAAAAAAATTATGTTTTTATTATTTTAATAGTAATGTGTTTCAACATGAACAAAACATCTGCTCAAGTTTTTACGAGTGGATTTGAAAGCTGGACTACTGCGGCTCCTATTGAACCTACAGACTGGTATGGAACGAAAACTAGTTTTGTAGCCGACAGTGCATTGCAGGACACGACGGCACCTCATGGCGGAATGTATAACATAAAATTAATCAGCAGATCCACTCAGGCAAAAAGGCTTACTACATTGCCGAATACCATCGCCTTAGGAACAACCTACACCTTCACATTTTGGGTTAAAGGACATGGAAGTATAAGAACAGGCATCTACACAGGTGGCTCAAATAACATTACTGCGTATAAATATGGCTCCTTTCTGCAAGTAAATTCTTCTTCCTGGTCGCAAAAGACGCAAACAATTGCTTCAGACACGAGTTCTACCACCGCACAATTTATATTATCCGTTAGATCGACAGTTTCTGATCTGGAAGATCTTAAGGTTGATGATGTACAAATTACTACTGCAAGCACACCCACAGTTTCAATTCACGATATACAGTATGCCAATTCAGCACCTTATGCATCGCCTTACAATACTCAAATTGTTATTACAGGTGGAATAGTATCTGCCAAGTATAATAATGGTATGTTTATCCAGAGTGGTTATGGACCTTGGAGTGGGTTATATGTTTTTGATTCAACACATATAGCGGCAGCAAATATCACTATGGGTGATTCTGTTATCATTACAGGAACTGTTTCGGAATCTCAGACATATACAGAACTTAAAACAATTTCAAATGTTACGAAAGTATCTTCGGGGAATACCTTGCATGCTGCGTTTCCTGTAAGCCTTGTCAATTTATACAATGAAGAACTTGAAGGTGTGCTGGTATCACTAAATAATTTGCCTTGTGTTGATACCTTAGGCTTATATACTAATGGCGCATGGATAGTTTATAATGGAGTTGATTCAACTCATATTGGTGGTTTGCTATATAAATATCCAACGGCACAGATTGGAACTAATTATGATATTACCGGAGTTGTTTATTTGGTTAATGGCGCTGTAATGCGTGTTGAACCAAGAGGAGCGGTTGATGTTTCAAGTCATGCCGGAATTTATGAAACTATAAAAAATACAATCAGCCTATTTCCAAATCCCGCCACCACGGTTTTGAATATAAGCAATATGGATGGGATTGATCAGATTGAAATTTTAAATGTTTTGGGCGAAAAGATGCGCACTTTTTCTTCACTAGAAAATTCAATAGCAATCAATGTAAATAATTTGCCGAAAGGAATTTATTTTGTTTCGTTGTTGCATGAATCTTCTTTAGTTATGATGAGGAAATTTATTAAAGAATAATTTGACTAACAAGAAAGCGAATGATTAATATATAAAGCAAAAAACATGAAAATAATTACGAGAATAATTCTAACATCAACTATTGGACTTTTTACTTTTCAAAGTCTTTTGGCTCAAAAATTACTACCATTTAAACTCCCCGAAACAGGACAAAACACCAGCTATACAACAACCCATGGCGAAGATGCAGATTTTGTTATCAATCCTCTATCTTTTACCGATAATGGAGATGGAACCATAACGGATAATAATACAAACCTGATGTGGCAAAAGATTGATGGCGGTGAAATGACCTATGAGAATGCAAAAACCTATTGCAACAATTCTGTTTTGGCAGGATATACAGATTGGCGTTTGCCAACTTCCATTGAGCTGTTTAGCATACATCATTTCAATCATATCAATCCTGCCATCGATACAGTTTACTTCAAGAAGACATTAGCAGACTATTGGTGGACAAGTGAAAAACGTGTGGATGATACTACCAAGATATGGGTTTGTAACGCAGGAGGAGGAATTGGAGCCCATCCAAAAACAGAGACACTGAGTGCTGGAGGAACTAAACGATTTCATGTAAGAGCTATTCGAACGCCTATTACTACCACATTTTCTGTTCCGCATTTCACGGATGTTGGCAATGGAACCATAAAAGATAATTATACAGGCTTAGTTTGGCAAAAAAATCAAGCCGTGGATTCCATGACATGGGAACAAGCATTGGCTTATGCCAATACATTTACTTTAGCAGGGAAAACAGATTGGAGAATACCGAATATAAAAGAACTGCAATCTTTGAACATGGTGAATAAAATGAATCCATCATTTGATAATACTTTCTTTACAGGGATTCATACAGGGAATTTCTGGTCGTCAACAAGTATGTATAACACGCCCACACAAGCTTGGGATATTCATACAGGCTATGGCATAGTTTCCTATCATAATAAAATCGTAAAAGATTATGTATTGTTGGTTAGAGGCGGCTTAGATAACAATGATTTCTTCTTTTCAGATGCCTTGATTCCTGCCGATACCTTTAGCATGGGCGATCATTTTGGTTTTGTTGATCCGGGACATCCAAGCGATGAAACTCCTATACATTCCGTTAAAATAGATTCCTTTTATATGTCGAGAACTGAAACAACCAACCAACAGTATGTTTCTTTTTTGAATTCCTGTTTGCTTGCCGGATTAATTGAAGTTAGAAATGACACTGTTTATGCCCATGGTGGTATTGATGTATATTGTTTATTAAATAAAACTGCCTCCTATTACAGCATAAAATATGATGGAACCATATGCACCATAGCAGATTTCCGTGCTTATCATCCTGTGGTTGGCAGTATGTGGTTTGGCGATGCTGCCTTTTGCAATTGGTTGAGCCGCCAAAATGGATTAGACGAATGTTATAATCTCACCACATGGAGCTGCGATTTCTCCAAGAATGGGTATCGTCTCCCAACAGAAGCAGAATGGGAATGGGCAGGAAGAGGTGGGCACACCAACCCTTATTATAATTATGCTTGCGGCGATAGTATTGAACCCACTCGAGCAAATCTTCCAAACTCAGGCGACCCTTATGAAAGTACTAATGTAGCCTTATATCCATATACTACTCCTGTAGGATTCTACAATGGTACATTAAAACAAAAAACGGATTACAACTGGCTCTCCACGGCAACAACTTTCCAAACCTTAGATGGCGCCAATGGTTATGGACTTTATGATATGCAGGGCAATGCATGGGAACTCATCAATGATTGGTACGGTCAAACGTATTATAGCGCCAGTCCTTTTGATAACCCAACCGGTCCAACCACTGGTTTTATTATGCCCGATGGGAAACCATATCGTGGCATGCGTGGGGGAAACTGGTATAATGGGCTTATGGTTTCCGGTAAAAATGATGGACACTCTCGTATATCCAATCGTAATCCATCCTACTACAGAGGACCTCAAGACCCCAATCATCCCTATTATCATATTGGGTTTAGAGTTGCCAGAAAATATGATGCTTCTCTAACGAGCATAAATAATAATGACGGAAACTCCCCGTCGGGTATTCAACTATACCAAAACTTTCCGAACCCCTTTAGCACTTCTACTACAATTCAATTTACGCTTTCGGAAGCTAAGAAGGTAACATTAAGTATATATAATCCGCTTGGGCAATTAGTAACCACTCTGTTAAATGAAACATTATCTAGTGGGCTTCATAGCTATCAATGGAATGCTGAAAATTATCCTAATGGTATTTATACATGCAAAATGCAATTCGATAATCAGCTCATCACTAAAAAAATGATATTAATTAAATAAATCAACAGTATGAAAAAACTAATTCTATTATCAAGCATTATTTTTTGGACAATAGCAGCTATTGCCCAGGAAAGTTTTATGGTGAAAACCGAAACACATTATTGGGATGCAGCCAATGCATACAATGGTTACACCTTATTTGGCACACGAGGAACATCCTATTTAATAGATATGGAAGGTCACGTGGTGCATGCCTGGAATATAGGCACTAATCCTCGTTTCACAGAAGCAGGTACTTTATTAGATGCTGTAGGAGGTAATCCAAGCAATCAAAACACCTGGCAGGAAATGGATTGGAGTGGAAATATTGTTTGGTCATATACCGAAACCAGAACCAATTATCACGGTCATCACGATTTTGCAAAGATTTATAATACAAAGTTGGGAGATTCAACCTTTATCTATATTGCAAATAAAGATTTGACCTCTGCTCAATGTATTGCCGCAGGATGTGATGCTTCACAAACCTATACAAATCCGCAAATGGATTGTATTGTTGAGGTGAATAGAGCGGGAACCGTCATTTGGGAATGGTGGTTTTTCAATCATGTGGTTCAAGATATGTATCCTGCCCTGCCTACCTATGGCGTTATAGCAAACACCCCTGGAAGGATAGATTTGAATATTGCCGGCAATCCGGTGAAAAACGATTGGATACATTGTAATTCCTTAGATTATAATCAAGGTTTAGATTTGATTGTCATTAATTCTGTGCATGGTGAGTTTTATGTGATTGACCATGGCAATACGTTTATGCCCAGTAATCCCGATAGCAGTATTATACTTGCAGCAAGTAGTTTGGGTGATTTTAAATACCGCTTTGGCGACCCTGCCAAATATGACCGTGGTAGTCCGCCTTCTGTTAACACTAACTGGGAAAAAGCTACCGCAGGAAACAAACAAATTGGAGGTGCTCATGATATACAATGGATACGCGCAGGACTTCCTGGAGCTGGAAACTTTATGATATTTAATAACGCTGAGAATCTTTTCGAACTAACTCCTCAATCCTATGTTATGGAGATTAATCCTTATCTAAATTCTTCTGGAACAAATACCGGAGCTTTTGTAAATCCCCCGGATGCCGGATATAACATAGTGAATTCACCTGATGCAAATCTTATGAAAGAGAAAAAGAATGTTTCGAAACAAATTGTTTGGACATTTTCGAGTAAAAACAATACGTCTTTTTATAGCACTATTGGCTCGAGTGGACAACGTTTGCCAAATGGCAACACTATGATATGTTCCATGAACGACGGACATTTCTTTGAAGTGAAACCTTCTGATACTTCTATTGTTTGGGAATATATAAACCCGATGACGCGCGATGGCATTAAGAAGATTAAAAAGGATAATTATCCTACCTATAATGGTGTGTTCAGGGCTTATCGTTACACCAGCGACCATCCTGCTCTTGCTGGTCATGATTTAAGTCCGGGCAATACATTGACAGGTTCTACGCCCGATTACTATACTCCGGCAGACCTCACAGGCAAAGAACCAAGCGATGATTACATCAAGCCAGAGGACATCCTGAATCAAAATTATCCTAATCCTTTTTCAGATATAACTACTATTGCATTCAATATCTCCGAATCTAAAAATATCAATATAGTTATTTACGACTTTTCTGGAAATCAAATAAAATCTCTTGTAAACAGAAATTATTCTTTTGGAAAATACACGGTGGAATGGAATGGAACAAATGATAGTGGCATGAGGCTTCCAAGTGGAACATATTTCTATGTATTGAAAGCTAATAATGTCCAATTATGTAAAAAGATGATTTATATACATTAAAAATATACATTATAATAAATTCAACCTTATGAAAACAAAACAAATTATTTCGATTGCGGTATGTATTATCATACTAACAAGTGCCAGTCTATTAAGTTTGCATGCACAAACTATAGGCGTAATGTATAGCGACACAAATCAAACCTACAAAGGCTACACTTTGTTTGCTCCTAAGCAAAATTCCATGACCTATTTGATTAATAATAAAGGTCAAAAACTGCACGAATGGACTCACAGCGCGTTACCTCCCGGACAAGCCGTATATTTGTTGGATAATGGACATTTGCTGCGCACCTGTATGACACAAGGAAACCTCGGCACAGGCGGCGGAGAAGGCGGCAGAATTGAGGAGTACGATTGGGACGATAATTTGGTGTGGAGCATGGATTATTCTACTTCTACCTATATGCAACATCATGATATAAAGAAATTGCCCAACGGAAACATCATTATGCTGGTGGTTGAAAAAAAGACTTTGGCAGAAGTGGAAGCTGCAGGTTTCGACACGGCAACATTCCAACAACCCGATGTACATCAAAAAGGATTTATTTTACCCGATTGTATCATAGAAATTCAACCCACCTATCCAACCGGTGGCACCATAGTTTGGCAATGGCATGTGTGGGATCATTTGATTCAAAATCATGATGCAACAAAATCTAATTACGGGGTTCCAAGTGCCCATCCCGAATTAATAGATTGCGCCGGTGACCACAGAACAAAACCCTTATTTTGGAATCACATGAATTGTATAGACTATAATGCAGCCTTTGACGAAATTGTTATGAGTGTTCGTGGCAATAGCGAGTTGTGGGTGGTTGACCATAGCACTACAACCGCCCAATCGGCTTCTCATGCAGGTGGAATTAGAGGTAAAGGTGGCGATTTGATATATCGTTGGGGCAATCCATTGGCTTATAGTGCAGGAACTGTGAGCAATCAAAAGTATTATGAGCAGCATGATGTGGAATGGATTAAATCTGATTGTCCGGGTGCAGGTAATTTGTTGTGTTTTAACAATGGCGTCAATCGTAATTACTCCACTATAGATGAAATTACCCCTCCTGTTGATGGTAGTGGAAATTATACCATTGTTTCCGGTTCTGCTTTTGGTCCCACAAATTTAGCATGGACCTATGTTGCAAATCCTCCAGCTTCTCTTTATGCCCAAGATATTTCGGGTGCGCAACGGCTGCCAAACGGAAACACTCTAATTGATGATGGTCCGCTTGGCACTTTTTATGAAGTCACCCCTTCAGGCACCGTCGTTTGGAAATACATTAACCCGACCACAAATTTAGGACCGCTCACTCAAGGGGATTCCGTGCCGCATAATATTCCGATTCATCCCGATGAAACAATGAACTCTGTGTTTAGAGTATATCGCTATGCGCCCACATACTCTGGATTTACAGGACATGTGTTAACACCCGGCAATGTGATTGAATTAAGTCCTACAGGTGTTCAATCCTACACAAATAATTTCTCTACTATGCAATGTTATCCAAATCCATTCTCCAATAACATTCATATTACCAATAAAACCGGTGGTGAAATTTACGAACTATCAAATCTGATAGGCAAAGTTATTTGGCAAGGAACCAATATTGAAAAACACGACTTCTCTTCGCTCCCGCAAGGTGTTTACTTCCTTAAAATAACAGCGAATCATGCCATTCAAACCCTCAAAATCGTTAAACAATAAACCAGGAATCATATCATCTCAAAATCTTTTTTTAATGAAATCAATCGTCAAACTTGTTGCCTTTTTTACCCTATTGGGATTAAATTATGGATACAGTCAAACCTATTCCGAAATCTTGAGCAGACCCACCGATGTTTCCATCACCCTCAGTCTTATGTTCAATCAGCACGTGGATGTATATGCTGAATACGGAACTTCCTCGGGCAACTATACCCAAAGCACTACACCTATAACCAATGTGGTGAACATTCCAAATCATATTGATTTGACGAATCTGCAACCCAACACCAAATATTATTATCGCACACGCTATCGTCAAACGGGCGTAGGATCCTATTTGATGGGAACAGAGCATAGTTTTTACACTCAACGCGCTGTAGGCAGCACCTTCACTTTTACGGTGGAAGCCGACGTGCATCTTTACGATAAAAAAGGCTGCGAAAACGAATATAAGATTACCCTTGCCAATGAGGCTGCCAACCATCCTGACTTTATGATTGACATGGGCGATACCTATGGCGATGACCATAATCCATTCACCATCACAGCAGCTCAGGTGGATTCCCTCCACAAGGTCTATCGTCCTTTATTAGGCAGTATTTGCCATTCCATTCCCTATTATTTCTGCATTGGAAACCACGAAGGCGAAAAACGGTATTACTTTTTACAAACACCTCCCAATAATTTAGCTACCTACGAAACTTTAGCGCGTAAAAAGTACTTCGCCAACCCTGTCCCCAATAACTTTTACACCGGCGACACCCTTCACGAAGCGTATGGCATGGGACAACCACAGAACTATTACGCCTGGACCTGGGGTAATGCCTTATTTGTGGTGATGGATGTTTATCGCTATGATAACGACACTACTGAAAAGCCTGTGAAATGGGATTGGACTATCGGTTTGCCGCAATATACATGGTTAAAGAACACCCTCGAGGGCAGCTCCGCGCAATATAAATTTATTTTTGCCCATCATGTGAGCGGCGAAGGAAGAGGGGGAGCCGTGCAAGCACACTATTACGAGTGGGGTGGTTACGAAAATAATGGAACCACCTATGGTTTCACCAACAAACGTCCCGGATGGGCAAAACCCATTCATCAATTGTTTGTGGATAATGGTGTGAATATATTTTTTCAGGGTCACGATCATTTATTTGCCCATGAGGTGTTGGGCGGCGTCACTTATCAGGAGGTGCCCATGCCTTCAGACTCAACTTATGAGATTGGCATGTTGGCAAATGCCGATGCCTATACCGCCGACACCATTGGTGGCTCCGGACATTTGCGCGTTACGGTTTCGCCCGTTTGTGTCAAGGTTGACTTTGTGCGTGCCTATTTGCCCATTGACACGCTGAGTGGCGTCCATCACAACCGCGAAGTAGCTTTTACATATTCCATCGGCGATTGCTCCACCTTGGATATTCCGCCCGTAAAAGAAGCGCCTGAAGTAAACCTATATCCCAATCCAAGTAGCAATGTTTTTTATGTTTCCCTAACGGATATGGCAACGCAAAATGCTCTAATCAAAATCTATAACACCATGGGGCAAGAGGTATATACGGATACGTTTGGCATGTCGCCTAGTCTGAAAATAAATACCGGAAACCTGCCCAATGGCGTTTATATCGTACTTATAGAAACCAAAGAGTCAAACTTTTCTGATAAATTTATTAAGGTGTTTTGATTAGTTTTCAACAGCTTATCTGCTGAAAATCATTTAATACACCCAACTAACCGTAAGGCAGAACTTGGCTAGAGGTTCCAACATCTGTAGCCTCAATCCTTTTAGGCTCCGCCTAATTGCCATCAAGTCAAAGTGCGTTGCCAAGAGTTGCGCACCGCATGCATAATAAAATTCTTCCGTGTTATTGTGTTTTATTGTACCTATTTTGGTGAATACAGCACGCTCCATTGACTTTGACAATCAATAGATTGACTCTGACATACGCTCTATTGACTGTGACAGTCCCAAGACGGACGGTAACCATCCCAAAATAAAATATGAAAATTCCTATTTCATAGTTTATCAGAATATTATACATTGATGTTTCATATCTACTTCACTGTCTATAATATCAAATTAAATGCGCATATTATCAACTTTGATTGAAGCATACTTCAAAATCTTCCGAAAAGTAAACCAAAAACGATTATCTAAAAACTATAAAGCATATCATATTTCCACTGAAATGTCGTTAATATAGCATAAATCGTATAATCATGAAAAGAAAAACAGCACTCCTATTCGCTTTTACTTTATTAATAGGTATAAGCATTCAGGCACAAACCCCTACCCTTAACCAAAAGATAATCAATTATGTTGCTGCGCAAATTGGAAAAAAAGTTGACAGGGGGGAATGTTGGGATTTGGCGTATGAAGCGCTTACGCGGAGCAAATGTGATTGGGATGGTAAATTTACGTATGGAAAAAAACTCAACCTTAAAAAAGACACTATCTATCCTGGCGACATTATTCAATTCACCAATGTTACCATCAAATACACTGTAAATAGGACAGTCTTTAAAGAAACATTCAAGCAACACACAGCCATTGTCTATCAAGTCATCTCCCCGGGCAATTATAAAATTGTGCATCAAAACAATGCCTTCTCCGGAAAGAAAGTTGGCCTCAGCGACCTAAAACTTAGTAACAAAACCACGGGCACTATCGAAATTTATCGTCCTCAGCCCAAAACCTAATCAAAAAATCTTCTCCAAGACGATTCCAATAAGCAACAGTAGTAATAAAATTTCGCTAAACAGGAAGCGTTTGATATTATAATAATAATACGATATCAATATTGCTATAGGCATTAAAACAATATAGAAATCGCTAAAGTGTTTGTAACTAAAAAGTACACTGATTAAGGCGCTTATCAGAAAAAACCAAATCAAAATAAGTGTCATTTTCCTCACATGAACAATCTTGTCATTAATGATAAGAATTATTTTTCCAAAGGAAATCAAAACTAAAAACATAATGACACTGCTTGTAAAGATTCTATAGCTTGAAATTAGCGAAAACTCAGAAAAATGCGGTATGATTGAGCTCTGTTGAAAGAACTGTTTATATAAAGCAAACTTTGCAACAACATCATCAAAGTAAAGATAGTACGTGAAAATATATATATATACAGTACTGAAACCTATTAAGACGATTAACCATTCGCGCCATGTGTAGATTTGCAGAATAATCAAGAAAATCCAAATAGCAACAATCAATCCTGTTGCTTTAAAGAAAAACAAAGAACTCAAAGCAATAAGCAAGCCCGTAGTGAAAACTTCCTTATAAGATTCGTCTTTAGAAGTGGCTCTGAAAATCATCAATAAGATAATGATAACAAACAAATTCACGAAAAGTAGCGGATGCAATGTCAACAAATCTTTCGATGAACTCATTAGGATGATATACCAAAAAGCGGTTTGATAGGAGTTCTTTTGAAAGATGCCAAAATCAGACAACAAACGGTTTAATAAGAGTGCTTCGCCGACCAATAAAAGGAAAGCTATGAGTGTGGATAGTAAAGGAGAATCTTTCAGTAATAGAAAAACGGAATGATAGAAAGGAGAGACGCTATCGGGCTCAGGCATGGCGACAGTATGCATAAAAGCACTGCCCCAAAGCAAAATAGCAGTTAAAACAACTACTATAAGTTGCAAGATGACGTTTTCTTTGAAAATTCTATGAAACACAATGATTTATTTAAAAGTAATCACGTCCTGTCCGATATCTTTTCTGAAAGTTTTTCCTTCAAAATGGATGTGTTCAATATTCGCGTAAGAACGATTCAGAGCCTCTTGTAAAGTCTCTCCATAAGAAGTAACAGCTAAAACTCGACCACCGTTGGTGATAGTATTCCCCGCTGCATCCAAAGAAGTTCCTGCGTGAAATACTGTACTTCCTTCCACTTTTTCTATACCTGTAATAACTTTGCCTTTTTGGTAAGTGCCCGGATAACCTTCCGAAACAAGCATCACGGTGGCAGTTACTTTGCTATCAATCTCAATAATAATATCCTTTAAGGAATTATTGCCAATTGCTTGTAATAGTTCGACAAAATCGTTTTTCAAGCGCGGCAAAACCGATTCCGTTTCTGGGTCACCCATGCGGACATTGTATTCAATCACGAATGGATTGCCTGCAACATTCATCAAACCGATAAATATGAACCCTTTGTAAGGAATGTTTTCTGTTTTCAATCCCGAAATAGTTGGCTTGATGATACGGTCTTCCACCTTCTTCATAAAATCAGCCGTGGCAAATGGTACTCCCGAAACGGTACCCATACCACCTGTGTTTGGACCCGTGTCGCCTTCGCCTATGCGTTTGTAATCTTTGGCTTCAGGAAGAATTTTATAGGAGATACCATCCGTGACAACAAATACGGAGAGTTCGATTCCTTTCAGAAACTCTTCAATAACGACCTTGTTGCTTGCTGCTCCAAATTTGGAATCAATCAACATCCGATGTAATTCGGCTTTAGTTTCTTCCGCATCGTTTAAGATAACCACACCTTTGCCGGCAGCCAAACCATCCGCCTTTAGAACATAAGGGGCTTGTAGGGTATCAATAAAAGCACAGCTTTCCGCTATGGTTTCTTTGGTGAATGTTTGATAAGCAGCCGTGGGGATTGCGTTTCTTTGCATAAATGCTTTTGCGAAATCTTTGCTTCCCTCCAACAAGGCACCTTGTTTGCAAGGACCAATGACAGGAATATCTTTGATATCATTATGGGCAAGAAAATAATCGTGTATGCCCAGTACTAAAGGGTCTTCGGGTCCAACCAATACCAAATCAACATGATTTTCTTTTACAAATTGTCGTATGCCCTCAAAATCGGAACCTTGAAGGTTTACGTTTTCGCCATGTTGCATATTACCGGCATTTCCGGGAGCAATAAATAGTTTGGTAAGCAATGGGCTTTGAGCGATTTTCCACGAAAAGGTATGCTCGCGTCCACCAGAACCTAGTAATAAAATTCTCATTCTAATTATTTTTGAAGTAATAAATATTGAACCAATTCATTCGTTGCACAAAAGCGATGACTTAAACTGTTTTTGGTGGCTGCATCCATTTCAGCAAAGCTCACATCATACCCTTCAGGCATAAACAGGGGGTCGTAGCCAAAGCCTTTACTACCTCTTTTATCAAGAAGTATAGAGCCATCAACTTTTCCAAAGAATAGATGTTCTTCTCCATCCAAAATAAGAGCAATAACGGTCTTGAAACAGGCTTTGCGGTTCGTCTTTCCATCCATCGCAAGCAATAATTTGTTCATATTATCTTCGAAAGAGCAAGCTTCTCCTGCATAGCGGGCAGAGTAAACTCCCGGCTCACCATTCAGGGCTTCCACTTCCAATCCTGTGTCGTCGGCAAAGCAATTCATTTGGAATTTATCGTAGATATAGCGCGCTTTTTGAAGTGCATTCCCTTCAAGGGTATCAGAAGTTTCGGGTATTTCATCAGAACAAGCGATGTCTTTTAAACTCACTATTTCGATGGTAGTGTTGTTTAAAATATCACGGATTTCTGACAGCTTATGTTCGTTATTAGTAGCGAATACGAGTTTCATTTGTTTTTTTGGAACAAAAGTACTAAATATTTCCATTATAGATTATGCGCAATGCGGAAAGTTGCTGAGGAATCTCTATTGACTTAATCTTAAACACTCCATTTATGGGTAAGTGTTTATAATAAAGCCTTGTAGAATTTGGCACAAATAACTGCGCTAAATTATCTTCTTGGATAGTCTGCCAATGATAAAGCCCAAAGTGACAGTGAAACGTTGGTATTTTGGTTTTTGGCTGAGATAATCGGAACTAAATGTTTTTGATAATCCAAAGGTGTAAGCAGCATCTAGAGAAATACGCCAAAAATCTAGACCTAAGTTACCATCTACATTAAATGAACCGTTATTGAAATCGGATTGAGAGAAATTCAAATCATCGTGTAGATTCGTCTTGAGGTAAAAGTCGTATGATGGACCTAAAGCAATTCGAAGTTTTAAATTCTTTGCGTTGATAATTTTAAATCCACCCCATAGTTTCACTCCGGCTAAATAACGGTCAACGGGAACACGGGTGGTGGTAGTGCTCGATATTTTATCAACAAGATAGACAGTTCTAGATGTTAAGAAATACGCCCCGGGCTGCAGATAAAACCGTTTGCCGATACGGAAATCGCAACCCACCGTAACGCCATAAGCACCTTTGGTACGAATAATATCACTAGGTTTTAATGTGCTTCGCGTTAGGTTCAACCCCAATTGCGGAATGATTTGAAATTGCGCAATTGAGGGTGTAATGCCTAATAAAATAATGGTTAATGTGGTAAAAAATAACTTTTTCATAGTATGCAATTATTGAATTAAAAATCAAAGGTAAATGATTTCTTTCAATAATAAGGGTTCTACTGGAAATTTTATGAAGGAATAGATTTTTCATTACCTTTGTAGGATGAAAGAAGATATATTAAAAGCATTAGAAAAAATACTTCTCCCATTAAGTACTGGTTGGGAAGTTGAACAAATCACTACTGATGAAAAT
>CAIOJS010000019.1 GCA_903858655.1 uncultured bacterium
AAATACAAATAAGCATTTTAAAAATATTATAGTGAAATCAAACATATATATAACCTAATAATCCATTGAAATTGTATGAAAATATTTTTTCTTTTTACAGAAACCTTGAATAAATAACCAAAAGTCGTATGAAATTTCAAGGTTTATATTTTTTTCTTCAGAGCTTCATTGCTTTATTGGTTACCACTCTTAGCAGAACCAACAGCAGCCGAATGGTTCTTGTTGCATATGTGTTAGGGAAATTAACTGCATATAGGTGGAACAGAATGTGGCTTCCAATGATATATTATTGGGGTGAATGGATACATTTTTGCCGTTTGATTAAAATAGAAAATAGAGTTAGAACTTCAGGGAAAATACAACAAAAATATAAGGTATATAATATAAAGGTATAAGCAAAGTAGATTTATTATGTTAGCCTATTGAGTGAAACCCTGAAATTCTTTAATTAACGTATCTGATAAACATCGAAACTCCAGCGAATTTTAAATTTATTTTTTAGAAAATAGCAATACAGAAATATAATACAATAGAATACGTATAAAAAATCCTACAAAGGAAATAAGCTAAAAATATATTGAAAAGATAATTAATTTACGTAACAGTAAGAAAAACAAGCAATAAAAACTCTTTAATTTTAAATTATACCTTTTGTATTTCAGATTTTGTTACGGTTAGAACTCAGAAGAATTAATTTAAATGTTAAATAAATTGCATTCTGATAAATAAGCATTATATTTGTAAAATTTTTAGTAGCGAAGTAAATTAATAAAACAAAAACAATTATAAGCACATTCAAGTATCTTTATATCAGGGTATAAGAATTTAAAAAAAAATAAAAAAGTAACATTAAAATTACGAACAGTATTAATAAGTTGAAATAAAAACCTAAATGACTACAATTTATTTAAATAGCATCACTGAAGTGGTTGAAGCCAATTGTCGGCACTTAGCTCATAGGCTGGGAGGGCTTGCTCGTTTGGCATCAGCTGCTAGGCTAGTTTCCGTTTTTGCGGCATCTATATATAGTGCTCCAAAACAATTTTACACGTATTTTTCTACCATAACTGCTTGTTCTTTAGCATCTCAAGATTATAAATACCTTGATAATTTCGAAAGTCAGTTGTTATCAACCCTGAAAAAACGTGAAAACAACAAATCACAACTGTATTTTACAATAATCACGCGTGCACAGAACAAATCACAACTGTATTTTACAATAATCACGCGTGCACAGAGCAAATCACAACTGTATTTTACGATCTGCACGCGTGCACAGAGCAAAAGACAACTGTATTTCGCCATTAGCACGCGTGCTAAGAACAAATCACAACTGTATTTTGTATATTTCACGCGTGTTTTATACAAATTACAGTTGTCTTTTGTATATATCACGAATTTCATAAACAGTTGGCAGTTGCCAATTGAATATATAAGGTCTGTTTCTACCCAATGGCAGCTGTCAAAAAGGTGTTTCAAGCTTAATCAATCTACTGAAAAAGAGTTTTATATACATTATTAATTAGTAATACTTAATCTGAAATTATTATGGCAAATCTATTAAAACATGGACTAAATGAATTTAGAAGTGAAACCGTAAGCTCAGCCGAAAAGGCAACAGGGCTTATTGTGTATCATGCGGCTGCGTTGAAATCGAAACATACCGAATTTCCAAGCGATGTTGATTTCACCAAGATGCATGACCGAACCGCACCTTTGGCGACTGAGTTGGAGTCGAAATTTAATATTTTAAGAAACATCGAAAATGCGCAGCTTGCCAGTACCGAAGCCGTGAAACTTCGTTTGGCAGGGATACAGGGTGAAAAAGGTTTGGCGCGCGATTGGTTTGATCGCATCACAGTTGTTTACAAAAAGGCAGACCCGGTTCGTTTCAAAGCTATTTTCCCAAAAGGATTAAAGCCGTTTAGAGGCAAAAAAGACAATGTGATTTCTGCCGTAGCCACCCTTAGTTTGGGCATCGGAGCCGACACCAACCCGTTGATGATTGCCATAAAAGCTGAAGTGGATGCTGAATTTGCTCTCATCGACCCAAGTCGTCACGACCAAAAAGAAGCTATGTTTTTTACAGGAGCAAAATATGATGAACTAAAACTCCTGTGCAATGGAGCCATGGACATGGAATATCGCAACGCTGGTTTGCTCATGGATAAATTTCCTAAAAATGAAGGCAACATTCAAGATTCGTTTCACGATATGGAACTCTTGATTGGCAAACAACAAACCGAATGGGATGTGGCGATTGACGCCGTTACCACACTAGAATTGTCAATGCGCACCCTATTAGCTTCCACCAAACTGAAAGCCACCGCACATTTCGGCTCGGCTACCGTCTTTTTGTCTTCCACCCCCGGCGGAACCGACAGCACCCCCGTTGTGTTGCTCACCGACATAGAAACAAAATTTACGGCTGCCGATTTTCATGTGCTCGACTATGGCTTGCATCGCCATATCACCATCAAGAACACCAACAACGAAACCATACGGGTTAAATTTAAAATAGGATAGAAGGGGAATGGAAGGGGGAAATACCAAATACCAAATACCAAATACCAAATACCAAAAATGACAAATAATGACCATGAATGAACATAAATAACAAAAGAAAATAAATAAAACCAAAAACAATAAAACTATGAAAAGAACAATTATTTTATGCACCATCCTCATGCTTGTTGCAGTGGTAGGTGTTAATGCGCAAAGCAGAAATTATAATGATAAGCCTAGTGACATTAATGCAAAAAAAGAAAGCCATACAAAAGTTATGGACAACAAGACGACTCCAACAAAAACTGTTGACAGCAAGACCACCCAAACCAAAGCAGTTAACAATAGTGGAAACTCGACGCAAACATCAAAGGTTACCGTGAAAAAACCTGCTACTACATCTGCCGCTGCTGACAAAACGATAAAGATGGGTGCACATGCTCCTGCATCCAATGATGCAAACTATGCAACCAAATTTGCGGAATGGCAAAAAAACTATCCTGACGAATACAAAGCGTATTTTGATTCACAACGCAATGCTTCATTCAAATAAAATGCAATCAAATTATATAAATAGGTAATAAATAATTTAAAAACAAGTATCATGAAAAAACTAATTGTTGTTTGCACTATACTCATGCTTATTGCTGTGGTTGGTGTCAATGCTCAAACCTCCAATTCAAAAGGAACAACTGATGACAAGTTATCGGTAACTCCTAAAAAATCTCTAGTAAATCGTGACAATTCAAAGACGACAGAAACCAAGACCCTTATTAACAAACCTACGGTAAAGCCTTCTTCTAGTTCATCTGTTAGTAAAACTAGACCAAGCACTACTTCAACTTCAGTTGGAAAAACCAGACCAAGTGTTGCTACTTCTGATATTGACATGACAAAGAAATTAGGAACACATGCTCCTGAATTCAATGATCCTAATTATGCTTCCAAATTGGAAGAGTGGAAAAAGAATTATTCCGAAGAATACAACGCGTATTTGAGCACTCAAAACAACTCAGGAAATAAATAATAATTATAAACACTAAAAACACGGAAAATGAAAATGAAAAATTTACTCTTCGTTCCCAAACAAGCCTTATTAGTAATAATGTTTGTTTGTTTGTTTGTTTCGCTGAATCTTTCGGGATTTAGCCAATCACCTCTTCAAACTGGGGGGGATAGATTAGTCGCGACACAAAATACTGATGGCAGTTGGGGATGGCCCCTAACGGGAAATAATCCTGTAAATACTGTTGGTGCTATTGGAATGGGATTGGCTCAGGCTTATTTATATACCCATGATGCTAGTTATCTGACTGCATTAACTAAAGCAGGAACCACACTACTTGCAAAAACAAATACATTCTCTACAAGCGATGGTTATTTGGCAAATATGCTTGATCATATTTTTGGCGTGAGTACTTATACACAACACATGCAAACATATTATTATGGACCCTTAGCTGTTGGAACATATAATAGAAATGGATCAGGTACGCCATATAGTACCGCATCCTATATTGCTTTAATAAGAAACAGTAGGACAGGAAACGGTGCTAACCTTGCTGCATGGGATGTTGGAATGGGTTTAGTCAGTGCAGCAAGTTGTGGAGCATCAACAACTGAATGGATAGCAGGAACAAAAGCAGAAATCAATGAATTAGATGGTACGTCACCAAAATATTGGGATGTTATTGGATTAGCAGGTGCAATTTATGGATTAGCTTATGTGCATGAAGATTTCTCTCCAACCGCAGGACAACATGCCGGTGCTAGCAACTTAGGTGCTTTGGCGGATATTCTAGCAAGCTATCAAATTTCAAGTGGTGGTTTTGCATGGAATCAAGCTTGGGTCATTCCAAATGATGCGGACGAAACGATGCAGGAAACTGCTTACGCTATATTGGCACTTAATGAAGTTAACCGTACAAAATATATTACAAATATTCAAAGTGCGGCAAATTACATCAGCAGTGTACAAATGAATACAGGTGGTTGGAGAAATGCTGAACCACCAAATACAGGAGATATCATTCTTGAAAACAACGAAATAACAGGCGAAGCCCTTTGGGGATATTCTGTAGCAATTGGAACAATCAACAACCAAACACAAAATAAATGGTACACTACCATCCAAGGTGCTGTAGATTGCGCCGATGCTGGTGACATTATCAATGTTCCTGCCGGAACATATCGTGAGTGGGTTACCATAACAAAACAAATTGAACTTAGAGGTCCAAACTATAATAAAACTCCAGAAGATCCAAGTCGTGGTGCTGAAGCAATTCTTAAATTTCCATTAGATTGGGGAGGATATACTTATGCCGAATTATTAGATATTGGAGTATCTAATTCAACAAGCACTGCAGCAAATGGTACTATCGTAAAAGGTTTTATGTTGGATGGTAGCGATTTCAACCTAGGTTATGATGCTGAAGCAATTGGATGTTATCAAAGCAATGTTGTTATTCAAAACAATATTATAAAGAATTTTAATTATATGGGTATTCAGATTACTTCCTATTGGTGGAATGGAAGTAATTGGGATTATAGTAACTATCATAATGGCGTGGATGTTTCGCATAATCTTGTTACGAACGCTGATATTTATAGTACATTTTTGCCTGTTACTGGAGGATTTGGTATATATTTACAAGGCACTTATGGAAATGTTTCAGACAACGTTGTAAAATACACAGCTTGTGCTATTCAAATTCAGCCTTATAATAATCCTAATGCCACTTCAACAATTGGCATAGTAGCAAACAATGTGTTCGATGCATATTATCGCGGTATGTGGTTTAATTATTCAGAAAATAGTAATGCTAATTGGCAATTTAATTCTAATATAGTAAATGGAATTGCAGCCCCAAGCGGCGATCCTTCAACATATTGGTATGGACTTTCAACTGAAACTTTTTATGCAGGTCAGGTAAGTTTCACTAGCAATACAGTTAATATAGGGACTGAATCAGCACCTATTTTGTATTTATTTAATAAAATTGGTGTATCAGGCGGAACTATTAATTTGGATAATACATTTGCTAATAACACATGGACTCGTTGCACAGCTATATCTACTAATGGCGCAAATATATCAGGTCCAATTTTCTATAGTTCTATTCAAACTGCTATTGCAGCTGCTTCAACTGGCAATACGATTAAAGTTGCTGCAGGTAATTATATTGAAAATGTCGTTGTAAACAAAGAAGTAACCATTAATGGTGCAGGACAAAGTTTGACTAAGGTTTATCCGGCAGTTTCTAATCCAAATCCTTGCACAGGAAGTTCTCTTTGTGGAGGATCTGCATCAAGTATTTTTCTTGTTCAGGCTAATAATGTCACCATCCAAAATCTTACAGCAGATGGCAACAATACATCTATTAATAGCGGTGTATTAAGTAATGGTGTGGATGTAGATGCACGTAATGGAATTGTCACGGATTACTATACTGGAGATTATAATAATCTTACCGTTCAAAATGTCACGGTTAAGAATATCTATTTAAGGGGCATTTACTCTACGAATGATATTAATCCTGTTTCATTTAATTTTAATCATAATACAGTTCAAAATGTTGCTGGTGATGGTTATTCGGTTGGTATCATGAATTTCGACAATACTGGTAGTATAGCTTACAATAATGTTAGCTATTGTAATGATGGAATTGCTGCTAATTGGTCAACTGGAACTACTTTTGAACATAACACTGTTGCAAATTGCGGTTCTGGAGTTCATTCTGATAATAATGGAGGTTGGGGAGGTATTGCTGATGTGATTAGATATAATACTGTGTCTGAAGGAGCAACAAACGCTTATGGTGTTTGGGTTTTTAATTCTTACGTAAATAATGAAATTTATAATAATACAATAAGTGGAGTTTATTTAGGTTTATGTGCTTCTGGTCAAAGCGGTGGAAATCTTTCTTTCCACAATAATACTGTTTCCAATTCAACAATTGGAGTTTACGCAACTACAAATCTTTTTGGATATGGCTCATCTAATTGTACAGCTTCTTTTACCAATAATTCTGTAAGTAATAATTCATCCGAAGGATTTGACATAGAGGCAGAATCTGGTTATACAAATTCAGCTATTATAAAATATAACAGCATTACGAATAACCCTATAAATATTTCAGTATATGGTGCCGGCACTTTATCCAATGATATGACCTGCAATTGGTATGGCACCGTAGTTTCATCCGAAATAGCTGCTAAAATAAGTGGTAGCGTAACTTACATACCTTATAGTGTTTCTGATGGTGGAGCTTGCGCTGGAGGTTATCCGGTTCAGGTTAAACATTCAGGCACTATCATTGCGGGATATAATACAATACAGGCTGCCATTAGCAATGCATCAACATCAAATGGAGATGAGATAGATGTTGCCCAAGGAACTTATGCCGAAAACGTTAGTGTAACTAAATCCGTTACCATCAAGGGAGCTAATACAGGAATTAGCGGAACAGCATCAAGAAGTACAGAGTCAATAATCAATCCCGCATCCGGTGTTGCATTTTCTATAGGGTCAGGTCTTACAGTTACGATTGATGGTTTCAAATATGATGGAATAAATTTTGTCAATGCTAGCTGCAACAATCTTTATGTTAAAAACTGTTACCTTGTTTTTGAATCTGAATGGGGTCAAAATGATATCTATTTAAATTCATTCCAATACTTTGCATTTGAAAACAATTATGTAGATACAAAATATGATGTAGGCGCAGCCTTACAACCTATAGGTAATTATAATGGTTCAGGTTCTGCAAGCAGTGTTTATATTCATGGAAATTATTTTGCAAATACCGTTTGGTCTACTTGGGCGTTTCCTGTTAATCTAAGCAATTGCCAGGGAGAAATTTCAAGTAATACATTTGACCAAGTTGGTGGTGGTGTATTAATTGCAGGTACCTCTGGTAATATGACAATTAGTAACAATACTTTTACAGGATTAAAAGATGAATATGCTACTGATTATATTTCAGCTATAAAATTCTGGGGTAATGGAAATGGCACTTCAATTCTTTCGGGACCAATTAATATTACAAATAACCTATTTGATAATTGTGATTATGGAGTTTCTACAAACAATTCTCCATTGAGTTTTAGTGCGACAGTGAATATTAATTCAAACTCATTTACAAATACTTCATTCTATGCAATGAGAAACATTGCAACTTCAGGTGTTTTCAATGCAACCTGCAACTGGTATGGTGCTTCTTCTTCACCATCTGCCAAAGTTACAAGCAATGTTACCTACAATCCATGGTTAACAAGTGGTGTTAATGAAACAAGCAGTCCTAATCCAGGATTTAGTCATACTGGAAATTGTACTGGCACACCTATTACTATATCTTCTGCGACAGCAGTCAACACAGCATGTGGTGTAGGTTCAATAACCGTAACTTTCAGTGGTGGAGCTAGTCCTTATACTGTTGCTGTGGATGGAGTTTCAGCTACTTCTTATACAAGTGGTAGTGCTATTACAAGTCTTGCCGTTGGTGCACACAGTTTTGTAGTTAAAGATGCTTATTTGACAACAGCTACTACTTCAGCAACTATTCTGGATTTGAAAGTGCTTAATTCTAATACTAGTGCATGGTATGCGACAATTCAAGCTGCAGTTACAGCTGCCACTGCAGGGGATGTAATTAATGTTTGTGCAGGAACAATTGATATTTCTACAACCATCAATTTGAGCAAAGCCATTCAAATCCGTGGAGCTTCTTATGGTTTGGCAGGAACAGAATCTGCTAGGACATCTGAAACCATTTTAAATGATACCCGTGCTGCTTCAAACGAAGGTGGTGTTTTTGCTATAAATACAACAGGTTCTGTTGTCGTTGATGGTATTACTTTGCAAGGTTCTAAGGTTATTGGTGGTCAACCAGCGAATGCTAATCTTACAATGAATAACAATCGTATGATTTTGGTTGCAAGACCCAATGGTGGTCAAACCGGTATGATTTATAGTACAGGTTGCACTATTACAATGGATCATAACTTTGTTAAAACGACTGGATATAATCCTTCCAACAGTGCATTATTACAAGTTGCCGGAAATTATGCAGGTACAGGTTCATCAAATATGATGATTATGACCGATAACTATTTTAAAGGCATTCCTGTATACACGCCTGCCAATAGCTCAACAAACGGAGCAAGCACCTTACAACTTAATTTTGCAAGTTGCCAAGGTTCCGTTTCAGGAAATACTTTTGATGGCGTTGACATTGGACTGCTATTAGCTAATGCATGCGGAAATTTTTCCGTATCTAATAATATGTTCAAAAATCAAACTCGTGGAGGTTCGGAAATAGCAGCAGGTTCATTTGGCTCTGGAATTATGATTGGTGATCCTACTTATACAGGACCGATTACCATTACAGGAAATACCTTCCAAAATAATGACTGCGGTATCCGTTGTAGTAATGCCGGTTCAGGTATAACACCAACAGAAACCGGTTCACATATTACAATCAGTAGCAATACTTTTACAGGTAATGTTTATGATGTAGTGAATAAGTGGCCTGTTCTGACCTTAACTTTAGATGGTACCAACACGATGTCGGGCACAACACTTTCATCTGCCAATTTAAGCGACCTTTACGCTATTGAAGATAAAATTGTTCACAAAGTGGATTATGCAAGCTATGGTTTGGTTATTGTAAAAGCAAATAATCTTTATGTAACAACAAACAGCTATTATACACTAGCTGGAACTTCTTCTGCAAAAATTCAACGTGGTATTGATGCTGCAACTGCTACATGGACGGTAAATGTTGCAGCTGGGACTTATTCGGAGCAACTTTCTATTGCAAAAGCCTTAACGGTTATTGGTGATGTTTCAACTCCTGATAATGTAATAATTGATGGCGAAAACAAAACCACATTAACTTTTGATGGTCAGGTTAGAATTTACAACCCAACTGGGGATGTTGTTTTTAAAGGATTCAAAATAATCAATGGAGGTTCCACCGCTGCTGGAGGAGATTATTTTTCATTTTTAACGAAAGGTAGCTATACAAAAACAATACAAAATTGTAAAATAATTGGACATGGTGCCGGTATTGATATAGGTTCTGATTATGCTTTTTGGGCATACACAGGAGTTGGAGACATAATTATTAAAGATAATTATTTTACAGAAATGTACCATGCTATTTTAGTTGAAAAGATAACAGGTGCTTTGACGATTGAGGCTAATACATTTGACAACCTCTATACTGGTGATCTATCCGGAACAAAATATGGCGGACGTGCTATTGAAGCTATAACTTATGGTGGAACCAATATAACTTCTTTACAGAAAGTAACGGGAAATACGTTTACAAACTTTAAATCTACAGGTATTATTTTCTCTGGTGGATTTAGTGGTGCAGGTGTTGGTAAATATACCAATGTTGTAATTGAAAATAACAATTTTAGTTTCGCCACTTCTGATATAAGTAATGGTTTTGGCGCAATTAATCTAAGAAATGTTAGTACAGGAAATAATGATCCGTTAGGAGGAGTAACTGCTGACATACATAATAACGTAATCAACGTTCCAAGTACAAGTGGCATTCAAATTTCAGGCTTAAATGGCACAATCACATGTCATGATAATAGTATCATTGGAGTACCTTATAATATTAAAGCAGATGCAGCACTTTCATCGGTAATTAACGCATCCTGCAATTGGTGGGGCACAGCAAATGGGAATACCATTGCTTCTAAAATTTCCGGCTCTGCTACTTATGCTTCTTGGCTAACTTCAGGCGGCAATAGTGCGAGCATTGGATTTACTCCAACCGGTTCATGTGTTGGCACACCTATTACACTATCAAGCACCCATGTTAATGTTCTTTGTTATGGCTATAGCACCGGTTCAATAGATTTAACTGCAACCGGTGGCGTTGGAACTTTATCTTATGATTGGGGTTCATCAATTACTTCTGAAGATCGTTCTGCTTTAGCTGCAGGAACATATAATGTAACTGTTACAGATGCAAATGGAACATTTGCCACCACATCTGTTGTAATTTCAGAACCTGCCGCTGCATTGGCAGTAGTAAAAGACAACCAAACAAATGTATCATGCTATGGACAAAGCACAGGTGCTATTAATGTAACAGCAAGCGGTGGAACAACTCCATATAGCTACTTATGGTCAAATGATGCTACTACAGAAGATTTATCCACACTAGCACCAGGCGATTATACCTTAACGGTTACTGATGCTCATGCATGTACTGTAGTATTATCTCCTGCAGTTACCATCACACAACCAAATATCAGTCTGGGTTGGGTTCGGAATGTTACCAAATCAGGACAGCCTTATTATTGTAGCTTGCAAGCTGCTATAGCAGATGCAAGTTCAAATGATGAAATTGATTTGGGAGCCGGCACCTATACCGAAGTTGGTCAAATTGTGATTGACAAAAACTTGAATATTGTTGGAGCAGGTGCTACTACAATCATAAAACCTGCTCAGAATACAGGTAGCTCAGGTGATGACCAAGGATGGTTTTTAGTTAACGCGGGCAAAGCATTTGACCTACACCATGTAAAATTGGATGGTACAGGAAAAGATATTAAATATGGTGTTTTATGTTACGGATATGGTCATGGTACTATTTCATATACTATCTTTGATAATATAGCCCATGGCACCAATGATGGTATCGCTATTGTTTTGGATGCTTCAGATTTAGATATTAGTAATAATACCTTTACCAACATTGGCAGACAAGGAATTTTGGTTACAAACGGATCTAGTTCGCAAATTTACAACAATAATTATACTGGACAAAATAATCCTAGTTGGATAGATTATGCTGTTGAAGTTACCAATAATAGTTACGCTGCGATTGGTTTAAACACTTTTGGACATGTGGGAACATTATCTGCTAATACATCTTCTGCTATTTACATACATGCTAGTGTAACTGGTGATCAGACTCACGCGCAAATATTAAATAATATGATAGATAACTACGATAATGGCATCACGATTGGACAATTGTCCATTCCGTACAGTCCTTCTACTGGTTCTATTGTATCGGGTAACCAAATCACAAATATTTTGACAAATGGTATTTCGGTTTTTGGTGGCGGTGGTACCGTCATCAGTGGAAATTCAATTATCAACACCGGTGGACACTGCAATAATGGTATTTTGGTATCTGCAAGTTCTAATTCCATTATTAATAACATTATTACGGGCATACATACGCAAAATGCTCCACCAACCGGAGGTATTACTTTTGTCAATAATGCAAGCGGCAACGCTGTCTCAGGCAACAAGATCTCGGGTTGCGACGTAGGTATAGAAAACTGGAGTGGGTCCGCCAATGAAATACATGGAAATTATTTCTTAAACAATACTTTAGGAGTTAATAACCCAACGTCACCTCAAATAAATGCTACATCAAATTATTGGAGCCCATGTCCTATTGTTTCCGGAGATGTAATCTACTTCCCCTATTATTCAACAGTTTCTGGGTCAATAGGAAGTTATACATTTGGAGGTTCTATCACCAACATTACTGCTAGTGTAACTAGCGCTAGTATTTGTAATGGTTCAACTACTACAGTTTATGCAGCCAATGGTTCAGGGTTTACATGGACTGGTTTAGGTTCAGGAGCTAG
>CAIOJS010000020.1 GCA_903858655.1 uncultured bacterium
AAGAATAGGATCAACCGCCTTTGTTCCTTTTCTTAGATTAGTATCTGAATCTACCATAAACAAATTATCCCATAGCCAATCTTTTATGCCACTTTTTTCTTTTTGTTTAGATTTTAATGTTTCATCAAAATGGTCCAACTCTCCATCAAATTTTTTTGTTGTAAAATTATATCTACCATTTCCCCAATTATCAATTGTTATATCTGCTACTGGACAAAGTTGAACTTCAGTATATGCACAAAGACCATTTTGACAATACAGCAAATTCATTGCCACATCATTATAAAACTTTCCAGAATGACTATACTTTTGATGAGGCAACTGATTATCCTCAAAATTCTTTTCCCAAGCTTTATATTTGGTAGAAAGAATAGATGTCTTATCAATTTTTTTCATCTGATTCAATTTTCCAGTCCAATAACTCTGCAGCTTTTTTATATGCCTCCCATAACTTTCTTGATTTATCTGGATTTTTGTTTCCTTCTTCTTTCAATTTTTCCAATTCAAGACCAATTTTTGTTAATTCAATAAGTTTTGCTTTTCGAACACTATCTCCATCAAATTGAACATCGAACATCTTATAAAGGATAGAATCCCATCTTAAATATTGTGGTTGTATGAAATAATTATCAACATGACGTTCGCCTTTAAAATATGGGTACTGTATTACTTTTCCCATATCATTAAATTTTAATTCAACTATTTCCCATGGCTCGAATGAGGATGCTATCATAGGAGAATGTGTTGCGAAAAAGAATTGTGCATCGGGAGCTAGACTTGTGTAATATTTAATAATTTCATATTGTGTATCAGGAAATAATGATCTTTCAGGTTCATCAATTAGAACTATAGATTCCCATGTATTTAAAGTAATAAGTGGCGTTACAGTTAATATGAGCTGCTTTGTACCGCTACTCCATCCTGTTAATGGAATATCTTCATCATTTGAATTTTGTATTTGAATAAAATATAAATCCTCAGGTCTTTTAAAATCGAGATCAATTTTTATCTTAAGATTAAATTTCAAAAGTAAAGGATTTAATTTATTGGCAATATTAATTAAAGGATAAGGGTTTTTTCTCTTCCATGATTTAAATTCTTCAATAATCTCACGATCTTTTTCGTCCACAAGCAATAATTTATCAACAATTTTATTTCTAAAATTAATTTCTTTTATCAAATACTCTGAGTTTTCGAAAAGAATAGCCTTCCAGATTTCAACCGGCTTATCTATTAAAAAATCAAAAATTTGTTTATGCATTAAAATCCCTTTTTCTTGAAATGTTTGCTCATTTAATTCGCTAATAGGTTTCAAATATTCCAATGGATTCTCAAGTTTATTTGATAAGTTGAAATCTATCATTTCAGCTGGTACGTTTATTAATCTTGTTTTTAATTTATTAAAAAACGAATCAAAATTCTCTCGTTCCAATTCTCCATTAATTAAGCTAAAGAAATGATTTTTGCCTTTTTCTATTACCTTATAAACAGAATTGTCATTCTTATCAGTAAACGGATAAGAAACGTTTATCTCATAAATTTTATCTTTTTCGGTGAAATTATCCCAGGTTATTAAAGTAGCAGGATCGTTTACATTCCCAGACATGTTATTATGATAATTATTCTCTATGGTCAATTCCTTAAGAATATTTAATAATGTGGTTTTTCCAGTACCATTTTGCCCAATAAAACAGACTTTATCCAAAGGTAACCCTTCTTTTTTATGACCTTTAGGATAGGTTAAATCAATTTCGAAATTTTCAAATTGATTGTATTTGTTGATTTTTATTCTATTGATTTTCATTTTGGAAATGTTTAATACAACTTATTCATATATTTGCAATTCGACTGATTGTTTTTATAGTTAAATGCATGGTTTTCGATTTTACCTATTTCGTTAGATTCAATTTCTAAAAAGATAATATATGCATCGCCGACAGCTTTCTTATCAAATGCTTTAAGATACTTGGTTTTTACAGAGTTTTGAAATAATGACATGATAATACATTAGGGCAAAATAATTTTCGACAAATATAGAAAAAAAAAAAATTAGTGGCAATTTTTTTCTTGTATTATTCTTAAATTCGTTAGCTTTTTTCGAAGTTTTCAACTTTGGGCTTAATAAATAGTAGTTTGTAACTACTCTACCCGTTCGGCTAGCCTCTGCCTCCGTTGCTACTATCCCGAAGGTTAAGTTTGAATACAATAGCCTAGCCCTGTGCTAAAAATGAACGAAAAACCACATAGCCCTGAAAGGGCGAAATATATAAGCATGTGGCTATCATTCGTAAGAATTATCTACACCTCGGATTCAGCACAAAACATCGCCTGTTACCCGAATGCGCACACTTCGCATACCAGAGATATGTATGGAGCTAATTCTGTACGGGCACCTGATTCATTTTTGATATTACGCCCTTTCAGGGCTGAGGACCCGTTCACCGATAGCCTCTGTCTCCGTCGCTACTATCCAGAGGCTTAATTTTGAATACTATAGCCTAGCCCTGTAAGGGCGATATACACTAACACAGGGTGTGAGCCCTGTGCTAAAAATGAACGAAAACTAGCTAGGATAGTAAAGGGGAACTTCTCCCTGCCTTACTATATAACACCCTTTCAGGGCTGAAGAGATCATAGATGTGACATGAACCGCAGGGCTTCACCCTGCGTTACAATATTATGCCCTTTCAGGGCTGAAGACTTCATAGGTGTGATTAAACTGTAGGGCTTTGCCCGTTCGGCGGTAGGCTCTGCCTCCGTCGCTACTATGTTTTTAGGCTGTGCCTAAAACCTTTGTGCCCTTTGTGCACTTCCTTTGTGCTACTTGTGGTAAAAAAAAGCGGATAAACACAGACCTAAAAAATCTGCATCTATCCGCGTTCAATTTCATCAAGAGAAATCAGCGTTCAATCGCGTTGCGAAGCATCCACCTACCAAATCACCGGTCGTTCGCTGTCCGGTTTATAGCGTTTGTCGGTGGTTTTTATGTTGAAAGCTTTGTAGAAAGCGGGGATGTTATACACCTGTCCGTTTACGCGGGCTTCTTTGGGCGAATGCACATCTTCTTTCAGGCGACGCATCAACTCTTTGTCGCGGGTATTGCCTCTCCACACTTGCGCATACGCCAGGAAGAAACGTTGGTCGGCGGTGAATCCGTCAATTTTGGTGTTGGCATCTTTGCCTTCCGAAGCTTTTTGGAGCGCCACATACGCCACGGTCAATCCGCCGATGTCGGCAATGTTTTCGCCCAAAGTCAATTCTCCGTTCACGTGCAAAGAATCCAACATTTTGTAAGCACTAAACTCTTTAACCAGCACTTGGGTTTGTTTTGCAAAATTCGCAGAATCTTCTTTGGTCCACCAGTTGCGCAAATTGCCCACCTTGTCATACAAACGACCTTGGTCGTCAAATCCGTGTGTCATTTCATGACCTATTACAACGCCAATAGCACCATAATTCACCGCATCATCGCCATCAGGGAAAAAGAAAGGCGGTTGCAAAATAGCAGCAGGGAACACGATTTCGTTCATGTTGGGACTGTAATAAGCGTTGACGGTTTGTGGCGTCATGCCCCATTCCAAACGATCAACGGGTTTGCCAATTTTGTTCAAATCGCGAACGAAATCGAACCGCGCCGAAGCCATGATGTTTTGATAATATGAATCTTTAGTGATGTTCAAGGTGGAATAGTCTATCCATTTGTCGGGATAGCCCACCTTGATATTCATGGTGGCTAATTTCTCCAGCGCTTCTTTCTTGGTAGCATCGCCCATCCAGGTGAGTTTCTGGATACGGCTTTTCAAAGCTTCTTTCAAATTGTTCACCAACTCGAGCATACGTTTCTTGGATGTGGCAGGGAAATATTTTTCAACATAAATTTGTCCAACAGCTTCTCCCAAGGAATAGGATGTGGTGTTCAGTACGCGTTTCCAGCGAGGTTTCATTTCTTTGATGCCCGACAACACCGAACTATAGAACCCGAATTGTTCTTTCACAAAGGCGGAAGAAAGATAGGGTGATGCGCCATGCAACACATGCCATTTCAGATAGAGTTTCCAATTGTCAATAGAAACAGTGGTAGTCATTTTTGCCATTTCAGCAAAAAATACCGGTTGACCTACATTGATTTCGTTGGTGGTTTTCAAGCCGATGGCAGCAAAGTATTGTTCCCAATCAAATTGAGGAGCCATTTTCTTTAAGCCTGCTAAATCGGTTTTGTTATAGTTTTTAATCGGGTCGCGCAAAGCCAAACGTGTGGAAGAAGCTTTAGCCAATTGCGTTTCTATCGTCATGACGGTAGCAGCATCTTTCGCTGATTTGTCAGCATTGTCACCTGCCAATTCGAATATTTTCCCCACGTGCTTCACATATTCCTTACGAATCTCTTGAGAGCGTTTGTCGTCAGACGTATAATAATCCCTGTCGGGCAATCCCAAACCGCCCTGATAAAGTTGTGCAATCACTTTTTCGCTGTTTTTATCATCCTGACCGGAACCAAAATTAAACATAGAGCCGACGCCCTCTGCATGTAGATAACCTATCATTTTGATGAGGTCGGCAGTGGTTTTGATACCATCAATTTTGTTCAAATCGTCTTGAATAGCTTTGATGCCAGTTTTTTCGATAGCAGCCGAATCCATACCGGTGGCATAAAAGTCAGCGATTTTTTGAGTCAACGAACCTGCTTTAGCGTTTTTGTCGGCAACGGCGTCTTCCATTATGCCGCGCAGTTGTTTGTTGTTGTCTTCTTTCAGCGCTTCGAAAGAACCAAAGATGCTGTATTCGGCAGGAATAGGATTGTTTTTCAGCCAGTTTCCATTCGCATATCTAAAGAAATCATCCCCGGGTTTCACGGTAGTGTCCATGTTCGCAATTTTGATTGCGGGTTCAACTTTTTTCATAGTTTTTGTGTTGCAACTAAACATCATGCCGAGTCCCATAAGGCTTGCCAGCACAATGACATTGATTTTAATGAGATTGTTTTTCATAATTAATTTATTTGTGATTTAAAATTAGGACATAAAAAGAAGACATTCATAAAAAATTCGTTCTATAAAAAAAGCCTTGAAAGAATCAAGGCTTTAATTGTTTAATTTTGGTAGCGGGGCTAGGACTCGAACCTAGGACCTTCGGGTTATGAGCCCGACGAGCTACCACTGCTCCACCCCGCACTATGTGGTGAGTTTGCAAAAGTACAACTAATTTCGTTTATGGCAATGTTTTTTTTATTTTTTATTTTTATATTTCTTTTTTCGATGCCAAAAAGGTATAAATAAAGTCCTATTTCAACCCATTCGCTATAATCATTTGATAAATTGAGCCTCATTTCGCAAAGAATCACTACCTTTGCATTTTATTTTCAAAATCACACATGACACATAAAGCAGGCTTTGTAAACATTATCGGTAGTCCGAACGTTGGTAAGTCCACATTAATGAACGCATTGGTGGGTGAAAAACTTTCGATTATCACCCGCAAGGCACAAACCACACGCCATCGCATCATGGGAATCATCAATGGGGAAGATTTCCAAATAGTGTATTCCGACACACCCGGAATCCTAAAACCACATTATAAACTTCACGAAGCCATGATGAAGCAAGTTGGCAATGCCCTGCAAGATGCCGATGTGTTGTTATATGTGGTGGAAGCAGGTGAAAAACCTAACGAGGAATCTACAATCATACAGCAAATCAACACATCGGAGATTCCCGTTTTGTTGTTAATCAACAAAATTGATGCGGTGATTCCTGCTGTGGCAGAAGAAAGTGAACGCACTTGGCGTCCGTTATTCAATAAAGCACAAGTGATACACGTTTCGGCTTTGAAGAAATTTAATATGAATGCAGTATTTGATGCTATTATGCAACATCTGCCTGAGTCGCCGCCTTATTATTCCAAAGACGAACTGACAGACAAACCCATGCGTTTTTTTATTGCTGAAATCATACGCGAAAAAATCCTGTTGTTCTATTCCAAAGAAGTTCCTTATAGTGTCGAAATCGTTATTGATTCTTATAAAGATGATGAAACCATCATCCGAATTGCTGCCACACTTTTTGTGATTCGCGAGACGCAAAAGGCGATTATCCTTGGGCATAAAGGCGCAGGCATTAAACGCTTAGGCACCGAAGCACGTTTGGACATCGAAGACTTCGTGGGAAAACACGTCTTCTTAGATCTCACCGTAAAGGTGAACGAAAACTGGCGCGACAACGATATGATGTTGCAACGCTTTGGTTACGAACTTTAATTTCCTCACAAATTTCAAATCATAAATCTAAAATCACAAATCTAACATGTCAAACATATTAGCAATAGTCGGAAGACCCAATGTAGGCAAGTCAACCCTTTTTAATCGTCTGACGGGCGAACGCGATGCCATTGTTGACCCTACAAGCGGCGTAACCCGTGATAGGCATTACGGCAAATCAGATTGGAACGGCATTTCCTTTTCGGTTATAGATACGGGCGGCTTGGTGGTTGGTTCGGACGATATTTTTGAAGAAGAAATCCACAAACAAGTTACTTTAGCTATGGAAGAAGCCGATGCCATCGTGTTTATGCTCGATGTGGTGGAAGGTTTAACGCCTTTGGATCAGGAAATCGGGCTTATGTTGCGCAAAGTAAAGAAACCTGTTTTTTTGGCAGTGAACAAAGTGGATACCAATGCACGTATTGCTGAAGCTGCCGAATTTTATGGTCTTGGATTTGAAAAGATGTTTTCCATTTCTTCTATCAACGGAGCCGGTACAGGAGATTTTTTAGACGAATTGGTGAAACATTTTAAAACCTCTGAGCCTGAAGATACGCTCAACCTTCCGAAAATTGCCGTTGTTGGCAGACCGAATGCAGGGAAATCATCCATGATAAACGTTTTGCTGGGTACGGAGCGTAACATTGTTACTCCCATTGCCGGAACTACCCGCGACAGCATTTACACACGTTTCAATGGTTTTGGCTTTGATATGCTGTTGGTGGATACTGCCGGTTTGCGTAAAAAACAAAAAGTGACTGAAGATATTGAATTTTATTCTACACTACGCGCCATTCGCTCTATCGAAAGCAGCGATGTGTGTTTGTTGATGATAGATGCCGAAAGAGGCATAGGCGCTCAAGATATTCATATTTTCAGCATCATCGCCAAGAATCATAAAGGCATCGTCATCGTGGTAAACAAATGGGATTTGGTGGAGAAAAGCGTAAACACGCATTTGAAATTTGAAGAAGACATCAAACGAAAGATTTCGCCTTTTACGGATGTTCCTATCGTTTTTGCTTCGGCATTGACCAAACAACGCATCCACAAAACCCTTGAGATGGCTATCAGCGTGTATAAAAATCGCACCCAAAAAATCCAAACGTCAAAGCTCAACGATTTGATGTTGCCTATTATTTCTATGAACCCGCCACCATCGGTCAAAAGCAAATATCCAAAAATAAAATATGTGCAGCAATTGCCGCTGCACTACCCTGTGTTTGCTTTTTTCTGTAGCCACAGTCAATATGTGAAAGATCCCTACAAAAGGTTCCTTGAAAACAAACTCCGCGAGCATTTCGACCTGAGCGGAGTGCCCATCGAAATATATTTCCGCGAAAAATAAACGCATGGAGGAACAAAGTGTTCGCATGGACAAATGGCTTTGGGCTGTTCGGGTTTTTAAGACACGCACTTTGGCTGCGGAAGCTTGTCGTTTGGGAAAAGTGAAGATTAACGGAAACCCTGTGAAGGCTTCGCGCGAAGTGAAATTGAACGAAACCATCACCATACAACAGCAACAAATCACCAAAACTATAAAGTCACTTGCTTTGCTTCACAATCGGGTGTCGGCAAAGCTTGCCCCGCTTTATATGGAAGACCTCACCCCTTCTTCTGAATATGAAAAAGTAGAGATAGCGAGGGCAGTAGCTTTTATTTATAGACCAAGAGGCACAGGACGCCCGACGAAAAAGGATAGGCGGGATATTGATTCGTCGCGTCAAGATTTCACTGATTAAGATTAATTTCTGAAGATGACATCGAAGGAACGCATAAGATTAATTGTTACTGACATCAGGTTTTGGATACTGATTTTTTTTCTCATTCGGTTAATTGGTATTACCAACGCCCCCTTAGAAATCGGTCATAGTTGGCGACAAGCGTTTACGAATATGATTGCCCGAAATTTCTTTGAAGGCAATGCCAATATGCTGTATCCGCAAATTGATATGGCAGGAAATCAAACGGGAATTGTTGGGTCTGAGTTTCCTTTTTTTAATTATTTGATATATCTGACTTCGCTGCTATTTGGCTATTCGCATTGGTATGGAAGACTTATAAACCTTGTAGTTTCCAGTGTTGGAATTTATTTCTTCTATAAATTAATAAAAAATCTTTGTACAAAAAAAATTGCTTTCAATGCCACCATTGTACTGCTGTCTTCTATTTGGTTTGGTTATTCCAGAAAAAGTATGCCTGATACTTTTAGTGTTGCATTGGTTATCATAGGACTATATTACTGCTACCGCTATCTGACTTCAGGAACTTTATGGAAATTACTTTTGTTTTTTTTGTTTTCAACATTAGGCATGTTGTGTAAGATTCCTGCTCTAAGTCTGGTCTCCGTGCTTTCCATTTTAATTATCGTTAAAGAGATCTCGCTAAAACGAAAGGTGTTGGTGTTTGCTGTTAGCTCAATAAGCCTTATGATTGTTGGTTTGTGGTATTTTTATTGGGTGCCTTATTTGTTAGAAACGTATCACTTTCAATTATTTTTTACCAAAGGAGTGGCAGAAGGTCTTAAAGAGGTAATGGCGCTTTTGCCTGATTTTTTCGAGAAGTTCTATTTTAGCTCTTTACGTTCCTACTCTGCACTGGCTTTTTTTCTGGCAGGCATTTACTTTGTTTTCAAAGATGGGACTCGCTATTTGAAAATAGGAATTGGTATCATAACAATTGTTTTTTTGGTGTTTATCCTGAAAACAGGCTCCGTTTTTCCTACGCATAGCTATTACATCATTCCATTTACGCCTATTATGGCTTTGATCGCAGGATTTGCACTTGCAAAGCTTCCGCCTAAATATCTCTATATGGCTTTGCTGTTCATTTCGATTGAAGGTGTCATGAATCAGCAGCATGATTTTTTTATTAAAAACAGTGAGCGTTATAAACTTTCTTTAGAGCCACTAACCACGAAGTATGTCAGCAAAAATGATTTAATCGTGATAAACGGAGGTCCATCTCATCAAGAAATATATTTCTCGCACAGAAAAGGTTGGACTGTGGATAATGCTATGATAAACAAGAATGATTTGGAGCGTTTAATGAAATCAGGAGCCGCCTATCTTGTTATAAACAAAACGTCATTTAAAGATAGCATTGATTATTTCCCCAAAATTTGTTCAGGGGAATATTATGATATCTATAAAATGAAATAATTGGCTTGTTACTTATTCGCAGGACAAAAAAATCTTAAACCCTCATCACAAAGATTGGGCAAAACGTATTTTCTACTAAATTCTTTTACCAATTAAAACGGCATATCCCCATCCGGTTCAGTATCCCAAGGGGCACTGTCAGCAGCGTCATTCTTGGGTGGAGTAGGCATGTCAGAGTTTTCTTGGTTCTCGATTATATCAATCTTCCAAGGCTTAATGTCGGTGTACCATTTTCCGTTATACTCGCGGCTTTCCACATCAAAATATACTTTTACGGTTTTTGAGGGGTCAATAGTAAGGTCTATTTTATCACCCCAATTCGCCATGCATATTTTCTTGGGAAATTGCGCATTAGTTTCGAGAATAAAATCTTGGCGTTTCCATTCTCCTCTGGCTGATGTTCCTGTCTGTGCAGGTAAAATTTCAATTATTTTTCCGATGACTTCCATAGTGTTTTTTTTTTGAAGGTGTAAAAGTACTAATTTTTTAGAAATTGGATACAAAAAAGGCGAGAAATTTCTCGCCTTTCTTGAAAAATATTTTTTCTGACTAGTTTACAAATTGCTTTGCATAATACTTAGCCGTCAATTTTTCGCCCGTTGCTTTTTCAATCATTTCATTCCATTCATACTTCATGCCGGGTTTGAATACCTTATCAATAAAGTATTTCCCGATTTCAGGATTCTTTGAGAAGTCAATAGATTTGATATCTTCGGTTTTATAAATGTTTTTAGCAATGTAATAGGTGAACTGCGATGCCAACAATTCGCCCATCAAATAATTGTGATAATAGCAAGGATAAAGTGCTATGTGAATCTTAGAAGCCCAATCGGGTTCGTTTCTGCCGGCAGGACGTTTCAGCATTTGATATTTCTCGACCAAATCCCACCACAATTTATTCAAATCTTGATCAGGATTTTCGTACATTCCTTTTTCGAAACGATACATCACTTGTGCCCAACGGCTAAAGGTGAGTTGTTCCAAACGTAAGGTTTTGTAACAATCGTCAGCAATTTTCTTTGCTTCGGCATCGGTAATGCCTAGATTTGCTTTCATCCATTGCGGATTGGAAGAAAAACGTCCGAAAAACATCGCTACAGCTTCCGTAGTGAAAGTGTGAGCAGCATCGCGAAGCATATAAGGCAAATCGCGATCGTTATATTTGGAATAATTGGCATGTCCAAATTCGTGCAACATGGTGCCCATCCAATTGGCATTGTTTTTCACATTACATAACACACGTACATCGCCCAAACGATCAATATCGGTACAGAAAGCGTGTTGATTTTTCCCTTTGCGTTCAATCAAATCGGAATTTTTCAACATATCTTCAATCTGCAAACCAATACCACTGTAATAGTCTTTGGTGAGCACTACCACATCTTTGGATTTGTAATATCCATCCAAATCGGCTTCATAAATCTTTGGCGCTTCCTGGAAGAAACGATTTTGATAATGCCAAGGCATCAATTCTTCTTTCTTGATTTTATATCTTTTTGCAAAATAGTCGTCTATATCGCCTTTGAGTTGTGCAAACGAATCGCGGGTTAGGCTGTCGAGTTCATTGAAAAGTTTTTCAACTTCTTTGGGGTCTTCTTCGCTCAATTTCAAACTCATTTCATGATAATTGTTGAATCCAAGTTCTTTGGCGGCTTCGTTTCTTTTTTTCACCAAGGCTATTACCTGTGCAGAAACATTGGCTCCCGATTTCTTCGATGCCGTCCAGGTTGCTTCCAGAAGTTTGCTATCGGTGGAGTTGCGCAAAATGGAATCCACTTTGTTGTCGGTCATAGTGTCTTTACCAACAACGGGGCGGAAATTATTGAACGACATAGAGATTTTGGATTGCATATCAATCATCGCTTTTGTTTTTGCGGAATCAATTTGTTGTCCCAAAAAATCGTTATACAAGATGTCGAGTTGACGTTTCAACAAAGGGTCGGTGATGTCTTTGGCTTCTTTGAATTTCTTCAAGGTTTCAAAATCTTTTTTATCAGCAAAGATTTGCGAAACTTTAAACTCTAAGTCGGCTGATTTTTTATAAGCATCTTCTTTGCCTGATGTTTCGGCAACCCATGAAGCTAGCGTTGATTCTTTTGCTAAAGGAATATATTTAGCTTCGAATTTCTTAATAAAATCTTTTAGTTCCATTTCGGTGTTTTTCTTTGAATTTCCACAGCCCATAAATAGGCAACAACTTACAAGGATGCCCGAGAAAACTAAGGCAATCGTTGTGAACATTTTTCTCATGTCAGTAAGTTTAAATTATGAATCGTACGTTTATTTACCTTTGATAGAAATCAATTCTACTTTGAAAATCAAAACAGAGCAACCGGGTATGCCTTGGGTTCCTTTGTCGCCATAACCTAAATCATAAGGAATATACAACTCGTATGTTGAGCCTGTGCTCATATATTGCAATCCTTCGGTCCATCCTTTGATAACGCCGTTCAATGGGAAAGTGGCAGGTTCTTTTCTATCATAAGAAGAGTCGAATATTTTTCCGTCAAGAAATTTGCCTTCATAGTTCACGGTTACCTCGTCGGTTGCTGCAGGTTTAGGACCTGTGCCTTGTATGAGAACTTTATATTGCAAACCACTTGGCAGCGTAATTACGCCGGGTTTCTTTTTGTTTTCTTCCAGAAAAGATTTGCAGACTGCTTTATTCTTTTCAGCTTCGACACCCGCAACCACTGCTTGTTTGGCTTGGAGGTCTTTTTGGAATTTGGTCATAATCTCTTGACGTTTCTCTGTAGTGAACAAAGAATCGGTATTATTCAACCCTTTTTTTAATCCAACAACAAAGATGTCGGAATTGATGTCAATATTGCTTTTTTTCAGGTTGCCGCCCACATCTGAGCCAATGATATAACTGATGGTGTCGCTAAATGTTTTCAAAACAATAGGTGCGTCAGTTTTTTTCTTAGTTGTTTGTGCGGAAGCAAGTCCAATTGTAGCAACAGCTACAACTAAAACGATGAGAATTTTTCTTTTCATAAACTTGATTTTTTTTTAAATTTAATGTTCTTACTACTATTTAAAGAGAGGTTCTGGAAATTAGATTTTTCGAGGCGGACACGGTTTTTAAAAGCGGAACTTACAAAAGAAATTGAGCATTTTAAAAAGTGATGTCCAACGATGAAAAAGCAATTTATAGAATCTTCGTATAAAATAAAAAAAGCCATTACATCAGATGCAACAGCTTTTTTTACTTTAATCTTACGATTTATTTTTTGGTTTTGGTTTTGGTTGGTTTTGCAGTTTTATCTTTAGCATCAGCAGCAGGAGCTTCAATTTTGATAAGTTCTACCTTGAAAATTAAAGTTGAGCCGCCCGGGATACCTTGGTTGCCTTGGTCGCCATAAGCTAAATCGGAAGGAATGTATAATTCATACGTGCCGCCTTCTTTCATCAATTGGAGGGCTTCTGTCCATCCTTTAATAACGCCTGTTACACCAAATGTTACAGGTTTTTTGCTTTCGTAAGAAGAATCAAATATTTTTCCGTCCAACAATTTGCCTTCATAATTCACGGTAACTTGGTCGGTAGCAGTAGGAGTTTTGCCTTTGCCTTCTTTGATCACTTTATATTGAAGACCACTTTGAGTTTGAATCACACCTTCTTTGCCTTTGTTTTCGGCTAAGAATTTTGCGCCGGCTTCTTTGTTAGGACCTGCAGCAGCCATCATTTTTTTCTGTTGTTTTTCTTGAATTTCTTTTTGGAAACCCATCATGATTTTCTGTTTTGCTTCTTTCGAAAATGTCAGACTGTCCAAACCGTCCAAAGCATCTCTAAATCCACGCATCAGCGATTCAGGATTAAAATTCAATGAATCAGAATCAATGTTTTTCTTAAGGTTTTCACCAATATTGGCACCAATAACATACGCTATGGAATCCTTTTTGGTTTTCAAATCTGCTTTTTTATTGCCTGAACCGCAAGAAGCTAAAATAAATAAACCCATCGCAAGTACTACGATAGATGCAAAAATGTTTTTCATTTGATAAATTTTTAAATTGTACAATTAAATTATTTGGCTGCAAAGGTATGAATAAATCTAGATATACAAGAATTTTTTTTTAGGGATTTAGATTTTAGGATTTTAGAGTATTACTGAAAGATCTCTGTGTGATAAAAAAACCACGGAGACTTCCGACCTACGGTACGGGACAAGACGGAGAGCACATAGAAACACTAAGAAGAAAAACAATAGTACTATGCAACAATAGAACAATGGTTAGTTTTATCTCTGTGAATCTCTTATGGCTCGGTGAATCTCTGTGTAACAGCTAAAAACCACGGAGGCACGGAGAGCACTAAGCTACACTAAGAAGAAAAACAATAGAACAATTTTTTTAAAAATACTTTGCTTTAACCCCAGTGTTTTCTAAAAAACGGCGTTAGTATAATCAAGGTATCTTTTGTTTGTATAACAATAAACGATAAAAGGACTAAGGACCCTTTTACCATTGATCATATTCGTGCTGCAAAATATTTATTTAGAAGCATTTAGTATTATTTGATCAATAATTTACCCGATTTAGGTGCAAAAATCAAATTCTTACGTGCAGATTAGATAAATAATAATTTTGAAGCAACCGTAAAAAGTTCTTTGAAAAATCTGACTCCTCCAATATAGACATTTATGGATTATAAGAAATCATTAGGCTTAGTCGTCTTATTTAAATTTGACAACTTAAGTTATAACTTGATAACTTAAAACATAACTTGACAACTTATAATATAACTTGACAACTTAAAACATAACTTGACAACTTAAAACATATCTTGACAACTTAAAACATAACTTGACAACTTATAATATAACTTGACAACTTAAAACATAACTTGACAACTTATAACATAACTTGACAACTTAAAACATAACTTGACAACTTAAAACATAACTTGACAACTTAAAACATAACTTGACAACTTAAAACATAACTTGACAACTTCAGATAAAAGATGTACAAACGGAGGTTCAGATGAAACAAAGGGATTCGGTAAAATGTAAATTACAACAAATTAAAAAACTAAAAATTAGTACTTTAACAATTAAAACTTAAAAAAATGTATTCTTCTAGAGCCTTGTATGATTTTGTTTCATTAACAATCATACTATTAATCGAAAGAGGCTATTTTGTAGCTTCATGTTTAACCTCAAACCCATCGTTTCCAACGCCTTTTGTGTTGGCAGCGCAAATTACCACCTTAACGGATACTTTAAAAGCCGCCTGGCTGGCTTATGATGCTAATCCCGGAACTACCGAAAAAGAAGCTCTCACCTTAGCCCAAGACGCTCTGATAGCGGCTTTAATATCCGATGCAGGTTATGTAACAGGCAAAAGTGGTGGAGACCCAAATAAAATAAAATCAGGCGGCTACACTCCTTCGAAAGAAAAAAGTGTTGCTGAAAAGCCACCTTACGATGCCGAACCGGGTTCAAAACCGGGAAACGCTAAACTATATTATCAAAACGGTGAACATGATAAAGCTGTTGTTTGGTTAGCCTACATTGGAACCGAAGCTCCAGCAACTATGACGAATTATGTTCCATGCGCCGGCACCACTCACGACAACATAGAAGTAACGGGATATACCAGTGGTGATTGGGTTAATTTTGTTGCAGCGCCCATAGCCGCAAACGGCGATGGCACTTTACATTGGACTCCTCCCATGCTTGTGCTGATACCATAAGCTAAGGGCAATGTTGAAATAGTTCAACAATTTTATTATTTGGTGAAAAACAATTCGTAAATTTGCCGAATAAAAAAAGAAACAAGAGTAACATAAAGCCTGCCGAATTGGGGAGGCTTTATGTTGCTTTATGTAAATATCACCACTATAATAATTGCAGCAAGTAAATGAGCAAGTAAAATTAATTAATATGAAGAAATATTTTTTAGCATTTAGTTTATCCATTTCATCACTATTCTGTTATAGTCAAATGGACACATGTACAAACGTTTCAGATACGTTGCTAATTAGTCACTTGCACCCGCAAACACTATCATGTCCTGCTTATTTCATTTGGGTTGACACATCATTAATTCATATTGTTGATGGCGTGAAAACATATTTAATTGTTTATGATGCGGCAAACCCAAATGGATGTGTTAATGAATATCAATTAGGTACTCTTAATTTTGGAGATACAATACCTATAACCTATACAAAACACGAGTTCGGATTTCTTTCTTCCACATGTGGAATAACATCTTGCTATGCAGCTATAGTAGAAATTGGGAGGCCCACAACTGTTGGGCAAACCTACTATTGTCATAATGATATTCATCTTTATTCATCCTATGTGATAGATGGTTGTACTAGCGTTAGTACAACTTATATTGATCATCTTGCAATAAAAAACTGTTCTGTTGTTGATTATTTCCCTGTTGATATCCCTTCTTACAGTTCTGATTTGAACACTTCAATATATCCAAATCCTGTTCGAGATATTTTGTATATTAAACCGTTTAATGACAAAGAGCTATTTTATGATTTATATACTATTACTGGAGTAAAATTATATTCAGAAAAATTAATAAATGAACAGATAAATTTTAAATTACTCCCTAATGGAGTTTATTTTTTACATCTTCGTAATAAAATGAATAAACCGGTTTTGAGTAAGGTGATTCAGAAAATTGAATAAAATCTCTATTCGGCTAAGGCTATTAAAAAACAAAAGAAATTACGTTTGGCTAAGGTGGAACCTTAGTCAAATATATTGCTATAGGCTGTGCTTGTGATTCAAAATTTGTGTATATTTGCAAAAACGATTTAGCTATGAAAACAAGTATGAAATTAACTGCAGTTTTTGAACCCGATGAAGAAAGCGGGTACATCGCTTATATAGAAGAAATTCCGGGAGTAAACACTCAGGGTGAAACACTGGAAGAAGCAAAAACAAATCTGCTTGAAGCTCTCAATCTGATTATGGAAACCCGCCGCACTTTGGCAGAAAATGACTTGAAAAAGAGCAGTAATTCGAAAAAGAAATTTATTAAAGAAGATATTGTTTTTGCCTGATGAAAATTGTTTATTTTATAAGGCATTTAAGGGTTCATGGTTGTGTATTGCTCCGAGAAGGTGGAAATCATAGTGTTTACATTAATTCGGCAAACAATAAAATCTCAACAGTTCCTCGTCATAAAGAAATAAAAGATAGATTGTGCATGAAAATATGTAAAGATTTGGAAATACCATCTCCATTCTAATCTGCCCGCGCCTGCAATATCAATAAAGACTATGCCTTTTAATAAGATTTACTACATTGCCCTCCAAAACAAATATATTTCTTTTATTCTTTCAAATCATAGATAGTAGCAAAGTCGCCGCGTGTTTTCATGCTGATGCCGCTTCCGCACAGAAAAAAGCGGGAGTTATCTATCTGGCGCATACGATTCAAATTGGCACGGGTTCCGTTTTCACCTATATTATAAATAAGCGATTTCTTGATATTGCCTTCTCCATCAATGATGGCTTGTGCCAAACAAAGTTTGCTATCAATGATAAAAGAAAGAAATTTGCCTTTATATTTATCTTTATAGATATTGTCGAGATAATCATAATAAAACACCACCACTTTGCCGTCCGACAAGTAGGCTTTTGAAAAATATTCGTAATAGGCAGTTCTGCTGGCGGTATATTTTTCAATCATTTTAATCCATTCAATCTTGCCGTCCATATCGAATTTGATAAAGGTAAGCGGTTTGTTATAATAGGTGGTTGAGCTGGATGAATTGGTTGTCCTGGTCACCTCCAAATGATATTCGCTGCAATATAGAATTCCGTCGTTCACCAAAATCAAATCGGAAGGATAGGATATATAAGGCAACAAAATAGATTTGTATTCAGGATATCGTGCTATAAAAACTTTATCTATGGGATATTTTTTCACAACGGGTTCGTTGCCGGGGTTTAGCAAATCCATACTAATGAAAAACAATTGTTTCTTGCTGCTCGAATTGGGCACTTGGTTGATACCACTGATAACAAACTTGTCGTCTTTGCTTTTCACGCTGGAAAGCGCAAACTGATCGTAAGGCATAATTTCTTTATAGATAACTTTGTAAGATTGCGGGCTATCATAACGAACCACATAGAGGGATGCTTTGAGTTTTTTGGTGGGGATGGTCCTATGCGAAGCAATGATATAAAGTTTGTTGTTGACATAATTGACATCACAACTGTTGAGAGGAACTCCTGCACCAAAAATTTGTTCATAATCAATAGAGTCGTTCCAAACCACTTTCAAATCTTTATCATAAACGGTGATGTAATTCATACGTGGACTTTCTTTCAGGGAAGGTTTGTCGGGGCTTTTAATGATGGTGTTTATAACAATCAGATGGGTACTGTCCAATGATTTATATGCACTTGGTGTTCCTGCAAACTTTTGTCGTTTGCCATGAACCGCGTAGGTTTCTTGTATCAAAGGATTCAATTTGGCATCAGTAATCACGAGTTTGTTAGGCTCGCGATATTGCACCATGGGGTTCTTGTTTTCGTCGGTGCTACCATAAATCACGGTATAGTTATAAAAATCTGTAATAGATAATTCGTAAGGTGCTTCGGAAGGGATGCCAACTTCATCAAATTTGCTTAAATCAGCATTGAACGTACGAATAAAAATTTGATTCTTTATGGGTTGAAAGGGCTTGACGTTTGGAATGGTGAAAATTGCTTTATAAACATCATTCGTGTATTGATAAAAATATTTAAACAGATAGTCGTCTTTTGGACTATCAATTTTTTGCCAGTTTATGTTTTTTTGAGCAAATAGCGGAAACATTACTACGGTCAATGCAAGGAAAATAAAGGCTTTTTTCATAATAAATGCGTTTAGAATTAATCTGCAAATATAATTTGTTTTTCGATTCAAAATTTATTATTATAAAATATTTTTCTTGATTTTCAATATTTTTCTTTAATTCGAAACTTTCTTGTATCGCATTACTGCCAAAGTAATCATCACCACCCCATAGCCGAGCAATATCATGAAGTCTTTATAGATATCATGAAATTCTGATCCTTTCAGTAAAATCATGCGTATCAGTTTCATGAAATAGGCAATAGGATTGAAATAATTGATGATTTGCGCCCATTGCGGCATGCTGTCGGTGGGAGTAAAAATACCACTCATCATAATAAAAACTATCATAAAGAAAAAGCTCACAAACATGGCTTGTTGCTGTGTGTTTGCCGAATTGGATATCAGGAGTCCTATACCCTGCACTGTCAACAAATAAACACAAGCCACTGCAAACAACATTCCCAAATTGCCCACAAAAGGAACATTAAATACAAGTTTGCCGATTGTCAATCCAAACGAAAGCATAAAAAGTGCAATAAGATAAAAGGGAACGAGTTTGCCAATAACAAAATGTATCTTCTTGATAGGCGTCACATTAATCTGTTCAATAGTGCCCATTTCTTTTTCGCGTACTATATTCATAGAAGCGAGTAACATGCCCATTATGGTCACTAAGATAACCAAAATGGCAGGCACCATATATATCTTGTAATTCATGTCGGGGTTATACCAAAAGGAGGGAATGGGTTCTATGGTTTTCATGGTGGGCATGTTCTTCGAAATGCCTATCCATTTGGCAATCACCTCGCGGTTATAGCCCATCATTATTTGGTTTGCATAAGCATTGCCGATGCCTGCCACCGTTCCGTTGATGGCATTAAACAGCATTTGAACCTCCGCTTTGTTTTCACGAACCAATCTTTTTTCAAACCCTGCAGGAATATTCAATACCATTTGTGCTTTATTGGATTCTATCTGTAAGCGCGCTTCGTTCATATCGAAGGTATTGCCCGTAACTTTAAAGAAAGGTGAGCTGCTGAATTTGTTGGTTAATTGGCGGGAAGTGGAGCTCAAATCATTATCCACAATGCAAATGCTGATGTTTTTCATTTCCAAAGTAGCAGCATTCACCATAATAAAGAGTTGGATAATGGGCGCAATGAAAATGATAGGAATCATGGCGCGATTTCGCCGTATTTGTAGAAACTCTTTCTGTAATATGAATAATATAGTTCGCATTTTCTTTATTTAACTTTAGGCACTTTGTTAACTTTAAGTACTTCTTTTTTACTCAAGACGGATTTTAAATTTTCGCACACTCATGGTGATAAAAAACACTATCATGCCTAACAACACCAGCGTTTCTTTCCACACACTCATAATGCCTAAACCTTTGAGCATAATATTTTTTACGATGATGATAAAATACGTTGATGGATTGATATGACAAATCCATTGTAAAATCAGTGGCATATTCTCCAGCGGATAAATAAACCCCGAAAGCATAATGGCGGGCAACATAAGCCCCATCATGGATATCATCATGGCTGTTTGTTGACTGTTGGTTGATGTGGAAATAAATATGCCAAGCGACAACGAAAGAATAATAAACAGCATACATTCGAGTAGCAGCAATAGAATACTTCCTTGAATCGGTAAGCCAAACACAAAATTGCTCAATAGTAAAATGGTGATAACATTTACGAAAGATAATACGGCATACGGCATTACTTTTCCGATGATAATCTGCAAGGGGCGTAAGGGTGATGCCAATAGAATCTCCATGGTGCCGAGTTCTTTTTCGCGCACTATACTTACCGAAGTGAGCAAAGCCGAAATAAGAATAAGAATCAAAGCCATAGTGCCGGGAACAAACATATAAACGCCTTTGAGTTCTTCATTATAAAGCATCCGCGATTCGATGCCTATTTGCATAGGAATTGTAACGGTTTTGTTTTCTTTAGTAACATAATCATTGACGATAGCCGAAGTGTAGTTCACAATTAGGTTTGCAGTATTTGCATCCGAAGCATCGGCGATTAAATGGATGGAAGCTTTGTTATCTCGTTCAAGTTTGATTGCAAAATCAGGTTCAAAAACCACCACTTCCTTCACCGTACCTTTGCGAAAACAATCTTCAATCTCCGTTTCGTTGGACAAAACTTTTGTGATGATGAAATATCCTGAAGAAGCAAGTTTGTCGGTAATCTTGCGAGTAACCACATCTTGCGAGTGATCGAGTATTCCGATTTTGGCATCTTTAATTTCGTTTGTCACCACATAGCCAAACAACAACATTTGTATGATGGGCATAATAAACAAAATAGCCAGTGTACGCCTGTCGCGGAAAATATGGTAGAATTCTTTTATTACGAAGCCTTTAAAATGTTTCATTTATTGGTAGCATATATTGGGATAATAATCTTAATTGTTTACAGCGACTCTTGCGAGCTTAATAAACACCTCGTTCATGGATTCAGCCTCAAAAGTCTGCTTAAGTCCCTGCGGGGTATCAAGAGCGGCTATTTTTCCATCAACCATAATAGAAACACGGTCGCAGTATTCGGCTTCATCCATATAATGGGTGGTAACAAACACGGTGACGCCTTCGGCGGCGGCTTCGTAAATCTGATTCCAAAACTGACGACGGGTAATGGGGTCAACCCCGCCCGTGGGTTCATCTAAAAAAACAATCTTAGGACTATGCACGATGGCAATTGAAAAGGCAAGTTTTTGTCTCCAACCTAGCGGTAAATCTTTGATGAGTTTCTTTGCTGAATCTTCCAGTTCGAGTTTTGCAAGCAATTGCTGTGTTTTAATTTTGATGTCTTTGCGTGTCATGCCATAGATGCCGGCAAAGAATCGGATGTTTTCGGTCACGGTTAAATCTTCATACAAAGAAAACTTCTGACTCATGTAGCCGATGCTGTTTTTAATGTCATCTTTTTGTGTATAAACATCAAATCCGGCAATGGTAGCGTTGCCCGAAGTGGGTTTGGATAAGCCGCAAAGTATTTTAATAGCAGTGGTTTTTCCGGCACCGTTTGCACCGAGGAAACCAAAGATTTCGCCTTTATATACTTCGAAGTTGAGGTCGTCGTTGGCAGTAAAGTCGCCAAACTTCTTCACCAAATGGCTTACGGTTATTATTGTTTCACGTTCACTCATGATGCTTGATTCATTAACGACATAAAACAATCTTCGATGTTGGCTTCAATCGGGTTTATTTCTACTTGTAGATGGTTGAGTCCTGTCAAATAGTTTTGAAGTTCCGGCATCATCAGGTTATTTTGCTTGGCAGTGTAGTGTATGGTTTGTCCAAAAAGAAAAGCACTGTCGCAGGCTTCAAAGCTATTTAAATCGCTCAGCAATTTGTGCATATTGGAGGAGCGTATGGCAAGAATCTTTTTTTCGAATGTAGTGGTGATGACATCGGGCTTATTTATTTTAAGTATGTTTCCGTTTTGGATGAGAGCAACTCTATCACATAACGATGCCTCGTCCATATAAGGCGTGGAAACAATGATGGTGATGCCAGAGTTTTTCAATGATTTAAGCATTTCCCAGAATTCTTTACGCGAAACTGCATCAACACCCGTGGTGGGTTCGTCGAGAAATAACATTTCGGGTTTATGAATCAACGCGCATGAAAGTGCCAGCTTTTGTTTCATCCCGCCCGACAAAGCTCCTGCCCGACGCTTTTTAAATGGTTCAATTTGGCTATAAATATCTTTAATCAGATGGTAGTTTTCTTCAATTGAGGTGCTAAATATGGTGGCGAAGAAGTTAAGGTTTTCTTCCACAGTTAAGTCCTGATATAACGAAAACTTGCCCGGCATATACCCAACCTTATTACGTATCTTTTTGTAATCTTTCACCACATCATAGCCCAAAACAGTGGCGGTGCCATCAGTAGGGAGTAACAGTGTAACCAGAATGCGAAACAAACTTGTTTTACCTGCCCCATCGGGACCAATAAAGCCAAATATCTCGCCCGCATCCACTCCAAAAGTGATGTTTTTAAGCGCGACGGCTTGCTTATAGCATTTACTTAAATTATCAACAACAACTGTTTGCATTTTCTTGTGATTTGCGATTTATGATTTAATAAATTAAAGGACCCATTATTGGAGATTATTATATAAATGAATCTTTACCATTTACCTTCTACCATTTACCCTTTACTTGAAATTCACTTCGCCGGGCATGCCAATCTTCAGCGCACCATCGTTCTTTACTTTGATTTTTACAGCATACACCAGATTCACCCGTTCTTCTTTGGTTTGAATGATCTTCGGAGTAAACTCAGCAGTAGAGGATATCCACGTGATGAACCCTTCGTATTTTGCAACTTCACTCTTTCCTTTATCAATGAGTACCTCTACTTTTTGCCCCAGTTTGATGGATGAAAGTTGCGATTCGCTCACATAAGCACGTAAGTATATATTTGTGATGTCTGCAATTTTATATAAGGATTTTCCGGGAGTAACCAGCTCGTCCTGCATCATATATTTATCCAGAACTGTTCCGTTGACGGGGTTGATAATATGACTCTTTTTGATGCTTTGTTCTATCTGAGCAATTTGTTTTTCAATACCTAACAAGTCACTTGAAACGCTGTTGTTTTGGGTTTGAATAGATGCTATTTGTTTATCCACTAAGCTGATGTTCCCATTGATATCATCCAACTGTTTTTTGGTGGCAGCACCATCTTTCAAAAGTTTTTCGATACGGGCTTTATCAATTAATAGGTTGGCTTTTTGTTGTTGCTGCACTTCTATTTGAGCGCTGATGTTGCCTGTTTTGGTAGCAATTGAGTTTTTTTGCGCCATGAGCTGTTCTTTTTTTAGTTGTAAATCGGTGGTATCAACCAAACCAATCAGTGTTTCTGCTTTCAGTTCGGTACCTTCTTCAATGTTGAAAAGCAAAAGCTTGCCGCTCACTTCAGAAGAAATGATGACCTCATCGGCTTCGAAATTGCCATAAGCATCGGATTTATTGTTCTTGCCTGAACAAGCTGCGAGGAGTGCAAGAGCGGTGATAATTAGATATTTTTTCATGATTGTATTATTTATTGTTCTTAAGTTACATTGTTAAAGCTTACCCATAGCGTTTAGATAATTGATTTTTGCCATCTGCAACTGCAGTTTATGCAGTTCGATGTTGAGTTTGGCTTGAATTTCGGCATCAAGTTCGGTAACATATTCGGTGGCGGTGATGATTCCGTTCTCTAACTGCACGGATGATGCATGGGTGATATTTTGTCGCAAGGCAACAATTTCGTTATCTTTATCTATGAGCTGTTGAAATTTGGTGATGTCGCTCAAATCTTTTTGCGAGGAGAGTTTCAAGTTTTTATCAAAAGTTTGCTTTTGCACATCGAGGAGGTTCTTCTGAATATCAATGATCTTCTTTTCGCGTGCGGTTTGATAAAAGCCCGATATATTCCAACTCAATTTGGCGCCTACGATGTAGAAGAAATCAAAATCATTCGACAGCAGGTTGAAGCCGGGTCTGCCGTAGCCACCCTGCCCAAAGGCATTAAAGCGGGGCATGATGCGTGTGGTGGATAGCTTTTTCGACACCTCTAATTTGTTCATTTGAATATCGAACAACTGCATCTCCAAACGTTTGTTGTCGTAAACCACTGCGCCCTCATCTGTTTCGGGGAGTTTGAAAACAGTACCTACAGGTAGGGTACGATTTAAATATTCTGACAACATATTCAGGGCTGTTGTTTTTGTGTTATCGAGCTCTATCAACTGTTGTTCGGTCTTTATCAGTTCAGCTTGGAGCACATCGGCATTGCTTTGCAACTGCACTTCGTTTTTAATGCCTGCTTTGATTTTGGAGAGCTTCGATTGCAAATCGTTTTGTAAGTTAAGAATGATTTTTTGGTTCTGCTGAACCAACAGTATATTAAAAAAGAGTTGATTAACACGGTCTTTTATCTTCGCTAACTCCACATCTACACTCATTTTGTCGGCTTCGAGGCTGCTCACTTCCAGTTTCTTTTGTGAGGAGGTTTGTCCGCCATCCCAGATGCTTTGGTTTAGATCCAAGGTGAGTTTGTATTGATCCTTATTGTTGGGTGTGATGGTGATGAGGGGGCTGAACTTGGGTATTTCGGTTACTGCGGATTGATAGGTGGCTTGTCCGTTCAACGAAAGTTGAGGAAAATAGGACGTATTGAGGTTTTTAAGACGCAAATCGGCAGCAGCCGAAAGCAAGTCTTTTTGTTTGATAAGCGGATAATTTTCGATGGCTAGCTGTTGGCAACCCGCCAACGTGAGGGTGTCGGTTTTTTGAGCAAACGACCGTCCGCAAAAGAGAAAAAGAAGGATGAATACACTATTTTTCATTGGAATCTATTATTTAAGTTTAATGGCATTGAGGATAAAATCGGCAACCAGGGTTTTGCGTTCGAGCAAAAATGCATTGTAGGCTTCGGTGTTGTTGTTAAACAAAAATCCTTCTATAATGGGGCGACCAATGAACGGAAACACACACAACCCAATCATGTTTACGATGAGATGCGGCAACGAAATGTCAATGATTTGACCGCCTTCGGTTTGTTGTTTGAGTATCACGGCAACCTGAATGGGGTTGATCTTCGACTTTTTTAATATCTCGAGAATCGTATCGGGTTTGCGTTGCAATTCGCGGATTACAAACACCGGCAAATACGGATTATTTTGCAGCATATCTATGTAGTGTCCCACAAATGCACGTACTTTTTCTTCAATAGATCTATCGGACACCATTATTTCAGAGATATTGGGTAGAAACTGTTTGAAGGCTTCTTCGAAAATAGCATCGAAGAGTTTGTCTTTACTTCTAAAGTAATAATGCAACAAAGCTTTGTTGATGCCCGCCTCATCTGCTATTTCCTGCATGCGTGCGCCGTCGAAGCCTTTGTCGAGAAACACTTTCTTGGCAGCTTCGAGTATGGTTTTTTCAGTTGATAGTTCTTGTTCGGACATGTTTTTATAAATGGTTTAATTAAATAGTTTAACCAAATGGCAAAATTAAACTTTATTTTCTAATTGCAATTAAAAATTCTATTTTTTCAAATAATTATCTTTCCACAGTTCGCAAGAAATAACTAATTTTGTAGCTCTAACTAAAAGTATGCCTGCCAATAAAAGTTTTACATCTCGACGATA
>CAIOJS010000021.1 GCA_903858655.1 uncultured bacterium
TCTGCGCGCCCGACAGGATTACCCCGCTGCGCGGGGTGTTACGTTAGGTGATGCCTCGCCACCCACCTTTGGTGGGTACCCGGCTCGGCATATCATAAAAATGGCGTCACCAAATTCGGTGACGCCTGCGTGGTCGAACCAAGTGCGCCCTTGGCGCAAGGTTCGAATCTGATGAACACCCAAAAAGAAAAACTCCGGAGCAAAAAGACTCCGGAGTTTTTCTTTGGCGCGCTTTAGCTGATAATTGTCGAATCTACTTTGCTTATAACTTTCTCTGTCGACCACCGACAAGTTATTAAGGCAATTTGACAATCTTTATTTTCACAAAAGGGACAGGAATGACACCATAATATTCTGTGCCAAATCCTATTATTTCAAAGTTTATATTTAAAGATGGCTCATTTACGAAGCCTTGAGATTCAAGCGTTTTTATTTGAGAGAATGCTGGAGTACCATCTGGTTTAAAATTTCGTTTTACAACTTGAAACATTGGCAACGCGCCGGACTTGAATTTATTGTCTATACCGATAAATTTTATTCCTATGTTTTGATTTTCGGTATTTGAAGGGAAGCCGATTATGATATCGAATGGGTATAATTTAAATACCCCGTTTATGTCCTTAAAATCATATACCATCTCACCTAAATCGGGAAAAGGTTTGCATTTATTTTCCACATCTAACATCTTTTGATGATTGGCTATTTCTAATTGTGAGTAACAACCAATTGTATCGCTGTCCGTTAGTTCGGAGATAAGCCCAGAACTGTGATAATGGTGGCACAGGTTAAAATACATATCATATTTGCCTTCAGGCAAATCCTTTTCAATATTTTCTATATCAAGCTTTGTCTGTTCACAAGACGATTGCTGTACCGATTCAGATTTCCAATTATTGATTGTAGAGTAAGAATACCACGAATTTTCGACTGATGGGTGGGGAACTGTTACATAGGCGCTTCTGTCACCATCATAACAAACGTTTATAGTTGGAAAACAATAAAAGTTATGGGGTAAATTGTCTGACTCCAATTCTACTCTAGCCGAGATGTTGAAGGCCCTTGATAAGGATACCATAAAGAACGATGTTACCCAAGAGGCAGACGTTTTAAACCCATCTAAAGTTGAAAAAAACATCCTGTTAAGATCAGGGTAATCATTCCAGCCTTGAAGCTTCCATTCATAGAAAGCCTCGCCCCCATAAGAAGACACATGGATCCATCCTTCTGTCCTGAGCCGATAAATGGATGCTTGAACGAAATCTAATTGTGAGAACGTTTGGTTTAAATACCCTGATTTTAGTAGAATGGCTTTTTGATAAGGTGGTATGTCTTCGCAAAGAAGCGAATCAATATGATAGGGATCATAACTCAATATCGTATTTAGATCTGTCTGTGAATAATTTGTCAATTTCCAAGGGACAATGTTGTTTCTATCAACATATATGGATAAGGCAACGTGTTTCAACCAAATAAGCCGTTTAGTGTTTTTATCAAGACCTGTAGTGTAGCAGATTGAATCGTAATCGGTTATATTGCCTGCTTCCAGTTCAAATATTTTCGAGCTCAAATAATTAATTTCGGGGGCGGCAAGCGTGCCGATGGCGGAATTTATTTTCGGGCTTGTAAGCATCTTATTGTATTCACTTAGCACATCTTTTGCCAAATTACACACGTGGTTTTGGCAATTATATGAGGAGCACTCATAATCGTTCGAACAAGTTTCTCCTATGTTTTTAATTTGACAATATCCGTTTTGGCATATATTTGATTTGCAATCTGAAGGATTCGCACATTTTCTATTTACATCGCATTTGTTACTACACTGCCCCCCGCAATCTAAATCGCTTTCATACTGTTCATCCAGCTTACTGTTGGAACAAATAGATGCGACTGTTTGACAGTATCCTTCATAACATAGGTTCGATTCGCAGTCTGAACCGTTCTTGCACTTTTTGTTTATTGTACATTTGCTACCGCAGTTTCCTCCGCAACCTGCATCGGTTTCATCCTTTGAGCATATAGTTCTAAAGTTCATCGCTGTTTTATACAGTAGTGAATTCCCGCATAGATCTTTAACCACTAATTTTGTGTCGGTATACCAATCATTGAACCCAACGTATTCTTTTTCTCCGCCGATATGTAAGGAATAGTTTGTGGCGTACTTCAATTTATTAACTGGCGTGATCGTAACCATATTTTCTGAAGCGGCGTATTCTATTTTTGTATCAACAAGCTTACTCTGATCTTCCATATATCCTTCGTACAATTTTATCGTATCGTTGTTAATAGAGGCCATGCTCATGACCTTGCTGAACTTGATCTTGATCGGTTGATCTACAGCAATATCGGCCTGCCCAAACAGTAACCATGGCGACATGGGAGCATATGAGTCCATTTGAAGTGCTGGATTGCTCGAATCGTCTACAATAACAGGCCTAATTGTATCACCAGAACATATATTTCTGATTGTTTGATGGATCCCAAAAAAAGTTTTTACATTATTAAACCAATTCAAAAACCAGCTTTGATGAGTAACTATATTTGCTTGAACTGGTTGTGCAATTACTTTTGAAGAATCACTAAAAGCATTTAATGATATCAATGCTACGGAAAAACAAACTAAAAGGAAGAGCCATTTATTTTCTTTCAAAACATGTCCTCCTGCTTAGCGATAGAGCATTATACACCCGCATATCCAATAAGCAAGTTTCATACCAATTCGTTATGGATATATGAATTTCAAACTCCTTGATATTGCTTGTTTTAGTTAGTCGCAGATGATGGCCAATCTATTAAAATGATATTATTCTATTGATATTGTCAATTTACTGACAAACCCCGTCGAACCTATTGGGCTCAGACTGTCACCTAAGGCCCCAAATCAGTCCCAAAGCGGATTTAAGAGGTATACCAACAGACAATAAGCCCAGCGCGCGTTTGCGCTGTTAATGACTCCCGCGAACCCCCGTCCCATCTACATCAGGACGAGGGTTCGACTAGTTGTCACTCTGCGCGCCCGACAGGATTACCCCGCTGCGCGGGGTGTTACGTTAGGTGATGCCTCGCCACCCACCTTTGGTGGGTACCCGGCTCGGCATATCATAAAAATGGCGTCACCAAATTCGGTGACGCCTGCGTGGTCGAACCA
>CAIOJS010000022.1 GCA_903858655.1 uncultured bacterium
AATTATTTATTACAACTGTATAAAGACTTTGATACTTATTTCTAAACCAATCTTGTGCAAGTAACCATTCAACATATTTTTTATCTTTTGACAAAATTTCGATTGGTTTGTCTTTATATTTTCCAAAGGGGATTAATTCATGTTCCATAAAAATAATATATTGCTGATAACGACCCGCATGCAGCTGCATTGCGGGGTTTTAACAGTCTTAATATTTGAATTTCGTTCTCATGTTTAGTAGCCAAAATTACTTTCCTTACCTGGACACACACATTGCTAGGCTGCATATTTGTTAGCGATTGTTTTACTTTTCCCAAATGTCTGGTAAATTAAATTCGTTTGTTATTGTTGGATTGTCGGGATCACCAGTCCCGATGAAAAGATGTGCTGGTTCCCAGGTATTCACAATCCGTTTTATTATTTCTGTTGCTTGTGTTCTTATGCTTGGATTTCTTTTAATTGGCGTTCTTTCTTCAAAGTTGTCGCAAACAAAATGTAGATGTCCATTGCATTTGTGAAGATGCGCTGTAAAAACATTTTCATCATTGTAAGATACGGTCAATGCCAATGATGGAAAAGTTGGATTAATGTATATGCTTCCGATTGCTTTTTGTTTCCAGTCGCTAGCGGTCAAATGTATTGCTACATTTTTGTCTAAAATATTTGCAAGAGATTTAGAGCAACAAGGACAATATTCCACTTGAAGTGGTTTGTCAATAGTAACAAGTTTCACTTTTTTTCCTAACCAAACAACTTCATCTACAATTGCGTCCGTCCATTGTTCCGGAGTTCCTGCCAATAAATGGTAAATTCTTTCGTAAATTATTTTGCCGTCCACCTTTTGAATTAACAATCTGACGGAGTGAATACTTTCAAAACTACCATAGGTATTTACGACAGCAATTATTTTCGGGTTGTCTGATTTGCATTCTTCAACTGTTTTCTCCCACTCATTCTTGTATTCTCGTATTTTTTCTGCACCAAGTTCTAAATGTTTTGTCTTGTCATATGCGTTTGGGCGATGATGTTGGTCGTGTTCTTGAACACAGAGAATAGCAATATTATCTTCATTATTATTTGCAGGATCACTATCAATGTGATGAAGGTTTGTCCCAACGCCCCTCTCTTTACAAACACAACAAACATTTAAATTTTTTGAAATTATTGTAACTTGAGTAGGTGTCGGTATTCTCTTTCTCTGCGCTTTTTTTGTTTTCTTCATAAAATAGGGTATTCGTTTTTAAAATAACCGCTAACGATTATACAACAGCCATTTGGCGGTTGGCCAGTATAGAATATCAGACATAGTTTATCCTTATAACCTGGTAAAGTTACAAGATAAATCAATTTTACAAAAACCTACTTATTTGAGGAGCCAGCCTAATCTCAGGTTGCCGTAAAAGCCATTGAGGTAAAGGCATCCGGCGGATATTGTGAGTTGGTCTTTGAGGATGAGCTGGGCGCCGGCTTCGAGTCCGGGGAATGTTCTGAAGGTATTGAGGGACATGCCGACGTATGGGCCGATGCGGAATAGGGGTTGTTTTGGAATGGGTTTGGTGATGCAGGTGTCGACCTGACGGGTGATGGTTATGAGGTCTTTGGGCCAGGTGAAATCGGAGAAGGTGATGGATTGAAGGTCGCCTTTGGCCTGCCAGCGGAAGCGG
>CAIOJS010000023.1 GCA_903858655.1 uncultured bacterium
GCAAATCTTGTTGACAGAAGATTTCTCGGCATAGACAGAGAAGAAGAATTTCTGACAATATCAAAAAACAGAAAGTTAGAAATTGAAAACACTCAAATTTTCGGGACTTACAAAAAGAAACTTGGCGGATTTGACGATAAAAGTCAACTCGAAATGTTCTTGGCGAGCGAGCCGAAAATTGAATACGAAAGAAATCTAACTATTGATGAATCAACAGCCTAGCCCATAACACACGCCTATGTTCATTGGCTGGCTGACGTGCATTCCGGCAGTTTTGCTCCCGCATTCACTTTGTCGTTTCACGACAGCGAACGCTCCCGCAAACCGCCAAATGCCCATAGCCTCGGTCGTCAGACTGCGCAAAAACATCAGCGGATGTTATTTGATTATATTAGCAAAAAAGATAGAGTTGTTTGAAATAAAATACAGCTAAAGCATTGTGTATTAGCATTAAAATTTGTATCTTTATGGTGTAAACCAATACATTACAGTTTTATGCAACACATACAGGGCGAAGAGCGAAATCAGTTACAAATCTTCTGTTTGGAGCAAATGGTAGCTTCGGATAGTTTCGTTCGGGTAATTGATTTCTTTGTAGATTCTATCGATTTGGCAAGTTTTGGGTTCAAACACGTAACATTTAAGGAAGAAGGGCGACCACCCTATCATCCGGCGGTGTTATTGAAATTGTATTTCTACGGCTATCGTTACGGTATCCGTTCTTCCCGTAAGCTTGAACGTGAAGCCGCGCTGAATCTGGAAGTTCGTTGGTTGCTGTGTGAGCAAACACCTTCGGCACGAACCATTTGTTCATTTCGTAAAGAGTATGCAGAGGCTTTCCGTAATATCTTTCGCAAGTTTGTATTTATGCTCAAAGAACTTGGGCTGGTTGAAGGAAAAACCATAGCTATTGATTCGTTTAAAGTTCGTGCTCAGAATTCGTTGAAGAATAACTACAATCAGAAAAAGATAGACCGTCAGCTGAAATATATTGACGAACGCATCAATGAGTTTGAAGATGCATTGGATAATGCCGATTCAGGGGAAGTAAAGACAGTGCTCACACAAAAGATAGAAACGCAAAAAAATCGTCGGGATAAATATCAGGCTATTGAAACGGAGCTGAAAGAAACAGGAAAAGACCAACTAAGCACTACGGATGAAGACGCACAGTCGGTAGTATTGCAACGTGGAATAACGGTAGTAGGTTATAATGTACAGGGTGCTGTAGATTCAAAACATAAACTCATTACGCATTTTGATACAGGCGGTGTGAACGATACCAATGCCTTGGCTCAGGTGGCAATTGCCACTAAAGAAGTATTGAAAGTAGAAGAAATGGATGTGTTGGCGGATAAAGGATATCACACAGGTGAACAGATACAACAATGTGAGCAAAACGGAATCACCACCTATGTGTCGCCCAAAGAACCGGCATCGAATGATCCGGATATATTTCCGATAACTAGTTTTGTATACAATGCCGAAAACAATAGTTATACCTGTCCGGCAGGCGAAACGCTGACTACTAATGGTACCTGGCTTACGCATAGCAGCAAAGGATATAAATCGGCTTATAAGTTTCAACGCTATAATACGAAAGAATGCAAAAGTTGTGAGTTGCAGCCACAATGCACCAAGAGTAAAACCAATGGGAGGAATATTGACCGAAGTGAATTTGCTGCCCATGTGGAACAGAATAACCAACGGGTAAAAGAAAACCCCGAGTATTATAAGCAACGACAACAATTGGCCGAGCATCCCTGGGGAACAATAAAACGGCAGCGTGGATTCGACCATGTGCTTACACGGGGAAAAACAAATGTATTGGGTGAGGTTAGTTTAGTCTTTATTAGCTACAACTTAGTGAGATCTATACAAATAACAGAAGGAATAAATGCCTTCAAAGAGCTAATCAAGAGAATGATAGCCCTGATTTGGTTGAAAAGGGCTTATTTGAAAGCGATTTAAGACCTTAAAATAATTCGACAAAAATAGCAACAGCTTCAAACTGGCTTCCGTAAATGGGAGCTATTGAAGCATGAAATGAAATAAATATCAGAAAAACGAGAAAATAAAAGGTTTTTGCGCAGACTCTCGTTAGCTGCAAGCGCATAAAAAAACAAAGATTTGAAATTTTACAAACTATTCGGCTATGAATAAAACATTGCTTATACGATCTCAACTACTATGCTTTTCGATTATTATTTTCTTTGTTGTTGCTTGTCAGGACAAAAATGAGATTCCACAGTCTGTGGTTGGTAAAGTAAAATCAGTTACCACAATATCTGGTGGAGTAGGCTGGAGCTATTTTTACGAATATGATAAGACGGGGCGATTGATAAAAATAGCGAATATGGCTGAAAATCCGGATTCATATGAAACTTTTTCTATTAATGGGAATAAACTTGTTGTAAGCAATTACTCAAATAACATGTTATATTCCACAGAC
>CAIOJS010000024.1 GCA_903858655.1 uncultured bacterium
CAATAGGAGCGTATTTTGAAAAAGTTAATGACCAACTGGTCCTTAAAATAGCTCTTAATAAGAAAAGAAGAGCCTGGTTTTCTGGATTGTGGAATTATAGCAAAGAGTATGATTTCCCATTTCAATAATCTAATGCGGAATCTGGGTTTAAGAAAATTATTTAGGCGTATTCTCAAATTCGTAACCTGTCCAGTGCACAACCATAGGGAATGTTGTGATTCGTAGTGGTTGCTTACCTTTGCATTTGCTTGGTATTTGGTCTTTGAATCTTTACTTGTAGATGATAATAATCTCCACCTTAGTCCCCGCTGCATTGTTTTGCGCGTCTTTCAAGTCGGTGATGGTCACATTGAGGAGGTCTTTTTCGCGTTCGTTCAATATCTCCAAACGTTTTTGGGTGATCAGCATGCCGCGCGATTTGTGTTTCAGGTCTGAACGTGCCCGAATTGCGGCAGCCTTTTCGCGTCCGATGCCGTCGTCCTCCACGGTGCAGAGCATATATTTTTCGTCAATCAATGCAAGGGTGATGCGTATGAACCCATTAGTGGCTTTGTTCAAGATACCATGAATGATAGCATTTTCGATATACGGCTGAATAATCATTGGTGGAATTTCCGTGAATTCCTCATCCATGTTTGGGTCAATCACAAACTCATATTGAAATTTGTTGTCGAAGCGTAGTTGTTCTATATCGAGATAGATAGACATGGATTTTATTTCATCCTTCACAGGCACAAACGACTGTTGGGAGTGAGAAAGTATGAAGCGCATCAGTTGCGAAAACTTCGCCAAATAGAGAATGGCTTTGTCGGTGTCGTTGCTGATAACGAATGATTGTATGGAGTTGAGCGAGTTGAAAATAAAATGCGGATTCATCTGTAGTCGCAAAGCGGTTTGTTCAAGGGCGAACATTTGTTTTTCGATTTCGAGGATGCGTTTTTCATCTTCATGTTTGATGCGGATGTTGCGCAAACGATTGTAAATGATATACCAAGCGATGAAGGTGATGAGCAGCAGCGAGCCGATGCGAAACCACCATGTGCGCCACCAAGGCGGGGTGATGATGATGGTGATGCTGATACCGGCAGTGTTCCACAATCCGTCTGAATTAGAGCCTTTCAATTTAAAATCATAGATGCCGGGCGGCACGCGGGTATAAGAAGCGAAACGTTTGTAAGCATCGCAATAGTTCCAATGATTATCAAAGTTTTCGAGCTTGTAGGCATATTTGTTTTTCTGCGGATTCGAAAAATCGAGAGCAGCAAACTCGAAAGAAAAGAAATTGTCGTCGTATGACAAAAAGATGGTGTCTCCGTTGAGGATTTCAGCGGGTTTTGTTTTTTCAAAGACTTTAAAGCCTGAGATGATGATGGGCGGCACGAAAGTGTTTTTGGCAATTCGTTCGGGATAAAAAGAGTTGAAACCATTCATGCCGCCAAAAAACATTTCGTCGTTCTGTGTATTGTGATAAGCGGCATTCAGGTTGAATTCGTTCGATTGTATGCCGTCTTTCACCTCATAGTTCACGAAAGTTTCAGTGATTTTGTTGAAACAAGACAAGCCGTAATTGGTAGTAATCCACAAGCAATTGAAGTTGTCTTCAAAAATATTATAAGTAACATTGTTCGACAGTCCGTTTTCTTCCAAAAAGTATTTTATCTCGCCCGTTTTCCGATTGAAACGATTCAATCCGCCGCCGCAAGTCGTGAGCCAAAGAAATCCGTCTCGATCTTCATAGATAGAAAAAATTTTGTCGGAGCTCAGTGTGTTATATCTGTTGTTGTTCTTTTTATAGGCAAAGAAATTCCCGGTGTTAGGGTCATAGCGGTTCAATCCGCCCAAAGTACACATCCAAATGTAACCGTTTTTGTCCTCATGCATGTGATAGACCACGTTATTGGAAATAGAGTTTTTGTTAGCAGGGTCGTGGAAAAAACGTTTAAAGGTATTTGTCTTTGGCAGATATAAATTTAAGCCGTGGTCGGTGCCTATCCATATATTTTTGTGACTATCTTCCAACACATAATTGATGCGATTGTAACTTAAGCTGAGCGGATTGGCTAAATCGTTGGCATAGCTGATGTAGCTGTTGGTTTTGGGATTGTATTTGCAGATACCCGCGTCGTAAGTCCCAATCCAATAATTGCCTTGACTGTCTTGAAACACCAAACGCGTCAAATTGCTTGGGATGGAGTTCTTGTTGCGGGGGTCGTGTTTCATAAAGGTGAATTTGCGCGTCAGGGTATCATAAATGTTGATACCTTCGTCGGTTGCTATCCACAGTTTTCCTTCTTTATTTTGAAATATAGACCATACGTTGTTGCAATTCAAACTCGTTTCGTCGTTCGACAGGTGTTGAAAATGTTTGAAACGATTCGAGTATTTATCAATGATGCTTACGCCTTTCCAAGCAGTGGCAACCCAAATGATGCCCGATTTATCTTGATAGATGGATTTGATATAATCGTTGCTGAGGCTGCGGCTATTGTATATATCATTGAAGAAGTGGGTGAAATTGCGAGTCTTCTTATCAAATTGATTCAGTCCGCCACCATAAGTACCTATCCAAAAACTGCCTTCCATGTCTTGCAAGATTGCCGTAACGTGATTGCTGCTGATGGAGGTGTTGTCGTTTTCGTTGTGATAGTAATGGGTAAATTTTTTGGAGAGGAAATTATAAACATCCAAGCCGCCATCTGTACATATCCAAAGGTTTTCTTCCTTATCATACAGTATATTCAGCACTATATCGTTGCTGATAGAATTACTGTTGTCAGGATTGTTATAGAAATGAGAGAAGACTTTTTCTTTGGTGTTGAAATAATTCAAACCCTCGTTGGTTCCAAACCATATATTGCCATGCGTATCGGGTAAGATACAATTGATGTTGTTGTTGCTCGGACTGTTAGCGTCGTTCGGATTGAGGCGGAAATGATAGAAATAGCCTGTTGATTTGTCAAACTTATTCAAACCATTGTTGGTGCCTATCCACAGGATGTTTTCGCTTTCTTCAACGATACACCACACGGTGTCGCTGCTGATGCTAAAAGGATTGTGGGAGTCGCGTTTATATTGTGTGAATTGTTGATTCTTGCGATTATAACTGTTCAGCCCTGTTTCTGTGCCCACCCAAATCGTCCCGCTTTTATCTTCAAAAAGCGCGTTGATAGTTTGATTGCTGAGTTCAGTGGTGTTGCCGCTGATGGAAGATTTGAAGGTGACGAAACTGTAACCATCGAAGCGGTTTAAACCATCCCAAGTCCCCACCCACATATAGCCTTTTGAGTCCTGCAATATGCAATTGGCAGAATTTTGCGACAAACCTTTCTCAACTCTAAAGTTTTCGGATGTGATGCGGTCGAATTTTAAATCGGGATTGTTTTGCGCAAAACTGCAAAAATGAAATATAACTATAAAAAGCCATAAACACCCATAGTAACGGGCATAAGAAAACTTTTTATTGTTAAATAGCATGACAATTATTTTACGTTCCTATTGGTTTTTGCTCTTTTTTGTTTCGGAGCGAACCAACGTTGCAAGAAATTAGGCTTTTTATTGTTCTTGGCTGCAAAAGATGTTCGGGCAGTTTGCTTCATCATCCGCTGTGTGCTTTTGGTTTGCATACCATAATTCCGCCTGATAGCATCTTCATACGCTTGCTGAGCAGCCTGATCTTTTTTCTTTTTATCACGCTCAAATTGTTTCCTGCGGGCATGCTCTTGGCTCTTGCTTTGCGCGAATTTGCTGCACCCGTCAAAGGACGCGGCAAACACTAAAGCAAGGACGATGAAAATAAATCTTTTAAAAATGTTCATTAGCTTGTTGTTTTTATTTAATTTTGCATAAGAATTGAAACGATAAAATTAAGAAACTTTCTCGAGCTACACACGGAGAGAAAAAAAATTAATCACAAAATTATACACAATTACTAACGTTATTATATTACCTTTGTTTTGAAGTTCATGAAAAAAATACTCAAATATACTGTCCTACTGCTTGTTTCCCTATTGGTTTTTGTTTCTTGCAAGAAAGAAAACAAGAATCCGATACCGGATGTTTATGTGAGTTTTTATATGAATATTTCTTCAACCATATATATTGAGCTTGCTTCGGTGGGTGGTTGGGTCAATTTAACGGGGGGCTACAAAGGCGTTGTGGTGTATCGTGCTTCCTCCGATCAGTTCGTAGCGTTCGAAAGAGCCTGCCCTTATGATTGGGAAACAGATTCTGCTTATGTGGATGTTGAACCCTCAGGACTTGTTTTGCAATGTAAAAAATGCAAATCAGAATATTTGATTTTGGACGGTTCCATCGTTAGTGGAGTTGCCAAATATCCTTTAAAACAATATAAAGCCGATTTCGATGGGCAAACTCTTCATGTTTATAATTAAATAATAATCGTATGAAAAAAATTATCTTTACGCTGTTTTTACTATGTAGCTTCTCCTATTTGTTTGCTCAACGTATGCCGGGCAAGAATTTTACCAACAGCATTGCGCAGCAAGAAGCTAAAAGTCATGAAAAGCTATTACATGGGAGTAGCAATCCAAAAATAGGAGCAAATTACAATTTGTTCTATCATCGCATGAATTGGTATGTTGACCCTGCTGTGAACTACATTAAAGGTTCCGTTTTGTCACGTTTCAAGGCAGTTGGAAATATGAGTCTGATGGAATTTGAATTGAACGATGTTCTGACGGTGGACTCTATCAAATACCATAATGTGAAACTTACCAACTTTATACATGCTTCCAACCTAATCACCATTACGTTGCCGGCTTCAATTCCAAACAATCAAACAGACTCCATAACAGTATATTATCAAGGTGCTCCTCCTCAAGGCATTGGATTTGGAAGCTTCATTCAAGATAGCCATAGCGGAACTCCCATCATTTGGACACTTTCTGAACCTTACGGCGCCCCTGATTGGTGGCCATGCAAAAATTCTTTGAGCGATAAAATTGATTCTATAGATGTGTATATAACAACTCCAAGTGCCAACAGAGTGGGAAGTAATGGCTTATTGCTTTCAGAAACTATTGCTGGAGCAAATACAATTTATCATTGGAAACATAAATATCCTATTGCCACCTACCTTATTGCCATTGCAGTTACCAATTATGCTGTGTATTCTAATTATGCTCCTTTGCATAGCGGAACATTACAGATACTAAATTATGTGTTTCCCGAAAATCTTGCCGATGCACAAACCAATACTCCCAATTTAATTCCTGTGATGCAACTGTATGATAGTTTGTTTTCTGATTATCCCTATATGAATGAAAAATATGGTCACGCGCAGTTTGGTTGGGGCGGTGGAATGGAGCATCAAACGATGACGTTTTTAATCAATTTTGGCTACGACCTCATGGCTCATGAGTTGGCTCATCAATGGTTTGGTGACAAATTAACGTGCAAGAGTTGGCACGACATCTGGATTAATGAAAGTTTTGCAACATACTTAACGGGCTTAACGTATAAATTTCTGCAAAGCCATGCTGCATGGATAACATGGAAACAAAGCACCACAAGCAATGTTATTTCTCAAACTGATGGCTCTGTTTATTGTGATGACACTACTTCTGTGAATAGAATCTTTGATGGTCGTTTATCCTATGACAAAGGAGCAATGGTTCTTAATATGCTTAGATTTAAGATTGGTGATTCTGCATTTTTTAGTTGCATGAAAAGTTATATCACAGATTCGCAATTGTCTTATGGGTTTGCAGGCACATCGAATTTTCAGGACCATGCTCAAACAGCATCAGGCATTGATCTAACTGAATTTTTTAATGATTGGATTTATAATCAAGGTTATCCTTCATACACTCTTTCTTGCATCACCTATCTCGACAGTACGTTTAATTTAACTATTTCACAAACGCAATCGCACCCATCCGTATCTTATTTTAAACTACCCGTTCCTATTAAGTTTTCTTTAGGCACAAAAGATACGGTTATTGTTTTTAATAATGTTTCCAACTATGAGGTATTCCATGGCAAATTGAAATTCATCCCCAACACGATAACCTTTGATCCCGAAAGTGAACTCATTGCACAATGTTTATCCAATAGCATTATTGTTAGTATAGATCAGAGCTCTGAAAGTGGCATAAAGATCTCGCCCAACCCTTTTACGAACATTATCTTTATTGATAACTTAGAAAACACCAACAAGAATATTCAAGTGTTTGATATTAGTGGGCATTTGGTTTATGAAATAAACTCATGCACGGCTTCTCAAAACGTATCTTTAGATTTGTCCAATCTTAACAAAGGTGTTTATATTATAAAAATTATTACCCCAGACAATAATTTTATACGAAAAATCGTTAAAACGTAAACGTTTGCTATAAAATAGATTCTATTGCAATGTAAAGTTGCAAAGC
>CAIOJS010000025.1 GCA_903858655.1 uncultured bacterium
GAGAATAGATTAATGTGGGTCACTTCGCCGGAAAGCGATTGGCCGGGCAGCGCATCCAGTACAACGCTGACCTCCTCTATCCGCTTGCGTACTGCTATCTGCACACCAATCTCGACAAAAAAAGTGCTATCCCTTTATTCGAAAAAGTTATTCACTTAAAAGATTTCGACCCGCAAGCCATGTATGAATTGGGTGTGGCTTACGCAATAGCCTATAGATTTGATGAAGCCATTGAATGTTTTGAGAAATATAAAAAGTTGAGCAACAACTCCAACAAGAACGATATTTCGCCAAGCCGACAAATTGAAATGTGCAATAATGCCATCGAACTCATCAAACATCCCGTAAATGTTACTTTCGAGAATCTCGGTCCACACATAAATTCAAACTTCCCTGATTACAATCCTTTCATCAACAAAAATGAAACTTCCTTATATTTTACATCAAAACGAGTCGGCAACAATGGCAACATCCCCGATTTGGATGGTTATCCCACTGCCGATGTCTTTTATGCTGATAACAAATACGGCGAATGGGAAAAAGGAAAACGCCTGGTTCCAACTATAAACACCCCTTTAGTGGAAGAATCCTGCGGTATTTCGGCTGATGGTACGTATTTATTTATCTTCATTGATAATTTCGATGCCAAGCTTCAAACGCGCGTCGCCATCAAGGAAGGCAAAAGTTTCCAAAAACTCACCGCCTTAGGCTCCAACATCAATCCAGCCAACAATGCCGCGAAAGCTGCCACTATTACTCCCGACAAAAAAACCATGTTCTTTTCGTCCAAAAGAGATGGCGGCTTGGGCGGAAGCGATTTGTTTATGGCAAAACTATTGCCAACAGGGCAATGGAGCACGCCCGAAAATTTGGGAAAGGTAGTCAACACTGCCTACAATGAAGACTTCCCCTCGTTGGCGCCCGACGGAAAAACCCTCTACTTTTCCTCCGCAGGTCACAACAGCATGGGCGGCATGGACATCTTCCGCACCGAATGGAATCGAGAAACCAACACCTTTTCAGAACCCGTCAACATTGGCTATCCCGTCAATACACCTGATGATAACAACAGCATCTCCTTCACAGCTTCAGGAAAATATGCCTACATCTCCGCCTTGCGCGACGACACCTACGGAAATCTCGACATCTATCGTGTCATCTTTAATGATATCAAAGCAGGCTATACCACCCTGATTGGAACACTCACCGAACGCGATTCATTGAACATATATGCTGTTTTTGCCAAGAAGATTACCGCTCGCATGGATAGCATTACCAAAAAACCTGATTTCAAAGTTAATTCTTCCGAAGAAGATAAAGCCAAATTGCAGGTGCTTACCGACAAACTCAAAGCAGGTCCTGACATCAAAATCCAAGTGCAAGACAACAAAACCCAAGCATCGGAAGGCACTTATAAACCTAATAAACAAAGCGGAAAATTCATTTTGATTCTCTCCCCGGGTGAATACACCATCACCATCAATTGCGAAGGCTATCAAGAATCTAAAGAAATCGTCAAAATTGAAGACCGCGAAATGCCTATCAAAGAAATATCCCGTAACTTTCATTTAAATTCAAAATAAATCATGAAACTAAAACTCAACAAACCTTTTGTAGTTTTCGATATCGAAACCACAGGTTTAAGCATTGCCAATGACCGTATCGTCGAAATATGCATCGTCCGCGACAATGTGGACGGCAGCCAAGATGTGAAAACCATGCGCATCAACCCCACCATCCCCATTCCGGCGGAAGTAACTGCTATACATGGCATCACCGACGAGGATGTTAAAGATTGCCCCACCTTTGCCGAAGTGGCTCACGAGCTGAATCAATTCTTAGAAAATTGCGACATGGGCGGCTACAACTCCAACAAATATGACATTCCTTTGTTGGTTGAAGAGTTTTTGCGTGCAGGTGTCGAATTCAATTTCACAGGGCGTCGTTTCGTGGATGTGATGAATATTTTTCACAAAATGGAACCCCGCAACCTTAAAGCTGCCTACAAATTCTATTGCCACAAAGACATCCAAAATGCCCACTCAGCCGAAGCTGACACTCTCGCCACCTACGAGATTCTCTTGGCACAACTCGATCACTACAACGAAGTGGAATATACAGGCTATGACGGCGCCACCTCCGTGCCCATCACCAACGACATTCAGGCATTGCACGACTTCTCTTTCAAATCAAAAAACGTAGATTTGGTGGGGCATATCGTCATGAACGAAAAAAACGTAGAGGTGTTCAACTTCGGCAAACACAAAGGAAAATCTGTCGTAGAAGTATTTCGTCAAGAACCTTCCTACTACGATTGGATGTCGAAAGCAGACTTCCCTTTATCCACCAAAAGAGTACTCACCATCATCAAATTACGTGGTTTCAACAATTCATCAGTAAAAATCAATCCCGAATGAAAATAATTTGCATCGGCAGAAACTATTTGGAACATGTCCAAGAGTTGAACAACAAACTGCCAACCGAACCCCTCTTTTTCCTAAAACCCGACACTGCGTTGGTGATTCGCAACCGTCCGTTTTTCTATCCCGAATTCTCCTCCGACGTGCATTATGAGGTCGAGTTGGTCTTTCGCATTTGTAAGGTGGGAAAACACATACAGGAGAAATTTGCCCCCAACTATTATAAAGAAATCGCTATCGGATTAGACATGACCGCCCGCGACCTGCAGCGCGAAGCCGCCTCCAAAGGCTTGCCATGGGAAAAAGCAAAAGGTTTCGACCGCTCAGCGCCCATCAGCCCCTTCGTGCCTATTGCCGACTATCCCGACATCGCCAACCTCAATTTCTCCTTACAAAAAAATGGCGAAACCGTCCAACAAGGCAACTCCTCACAGATGATTTTCTCCATCAACAAAATCATTGCCCACGTGTCCCAATTTATCACCCTCAAAACCGGCGACATGTTCTTCACAGGAACCCCGCCGGGCGTAGGTCCAGTTCAAATTGGCGACAAACTCGAAGCTTTCATTGAAGATAAAAAAATGTTGATGTGTAATGTGAGGTAGTATTGTTAAACGCCTAACATCCATTTGCAAATCGTAGTATTAAGAGCTACTATCTATTCACTTGTCATATTTCCTATGTAAAAAAGAGCAAATTAGTGTTGACATATAGAAAATTTGTTGTATCTTTGTATCAAGATTAATAAAGGCAAAAATGTATCAAAAAATAGACAAACTAACTAATTCAATTGTTAACCGTTTATCTGGTGATAGTTTTAATACGGATGTAGTTAAACTTGCAAAGGAAGATTTAAGCAAATTGAAAAAAGGATGGAAATTCGATTGGGCTAAAGAGTTTCCAAATGGCACAGTTTATAAGCTTGTAATTACTCATTATCCTGATGTGATTCAAGGACTCGTAAGTGTTATTGATAAAAATGATCACATATTTATGAATCTTGTTGAAACAGCACCCCATAATTACGGCAAGAATAAAATTTATGAAGGTGTTTTGGGTAATTTGGTGGCATTTGCTTGTAAACACTCTTTCGATTTGGGTTATGAAGGTTATGTTGCTTTTGAGCCTAAAACACAATTAATCGAACATTATAAAAAAGCTTTAAATGCCAAAATTTTAACATATCGAACTATGGTAATTGAGCATAGAGAAGCAAAAGTTTTAATAGAGAAATATTTTAATAATTAACAGTATGGGATACATTAAAGAACCTGAAGGAATTGACTTAGTAGTTGTTCCACGTAGCAAACCTGATAATGAACAGGACGCCTTAGTTAGTGAATATATAAGAAAAGACAAACTTCGAAGAAAAGCAAAGCTGCGCAAAAAAGTAATCTGATCATTTTGTTACCTCACCTTTTTTAAATTATGGGACATATTAAAGAACCGAAAGGTGTAGATTTGATTATTTCATCTTCTGAATTGACAAAATAACAAGCCGAAGAAATTTCTGAATTTATTCGAAAAGACAAACTACGTCGAAAAGACAAACTACGTCGAAAAGAGAAGTTGCGTAAAAAGAAACTTGCCTGATTCAAGTTAATTAATAAAGCTTTCCCCTGATATTACTGTAGTAACGAGTTTTTTATTCTTCAATTAACTGAATAAGAATACTAATACATCCACTCGATGTAACTAAATTATTTCGTTTTCTATCAAATAGCTCACTTGTATTTTTGAAATTCAATATTGAATTTTGAAAATTCAATATCGTTTTCGGAAAATTCAATATAGTTTTTCGGAAATTCAACATAGTATTTTTTCTATACAATATAGTATTTTTCTAATACGATATAGTTTTATATAAAAACGATATAGTTTTTTTTCTATGCAATATAGTTCCTCACCCGTTCAATATCGTATTTCGCGTATTCAATATTGCATTTTCAAAATACTATGTTGTTTTGCATTGATACTATACGGAAAAAGAAAGTCCCAAGTCGGATTGCCTGGGTCCTATATCGGATTCAGTAATTCCCATATCGGATTCCATAATTACTATATAGGATTCCCCAAAACCTATATCGGATTTAACAAAACCCATGTCGGATTTCATAAATCCTATGTCGGATTTCACGAATCCTATGTCGGATTTCTCAAATCCTATGTCGGATTTCACGAATCCTATGTCGGATTTCTCAAATCCTATGTCGGATTTCAC
>CAIOJS010000026.1 GCA_903858655.1 uncultured bacterium
CTAATCAAAAATTTACTGATGTATCGGTTTGATGACTAATTAGCATATTTTCAATATATTTTCATTTCACAATCAATAAAAATATTTTACATTTTTTAAATTCAATTAATATTTATACTTGTTTTAAAATCAAATGCAAAATTACATTTAGTGAAAAGAGTGGGTGCACGATTTGTCGCGATTTGTCGCGATTTGTCGCGATTTTGCAACATTTTGCAGGATACGAGTATAAATTTAAGAGTAAAATGAGTGTCATTTTATCTGATACTAAAAAAGAAACAAATGAAAATATACACTTGAACCAGCATAAGTAAAATACTAATCAAAAATTTACGGGCTTATCGGTTTGTTGGCTAATTAGTACATTTTCAATATACTTCTCATTGTTTCCTTCTCGTTAAGGGCAGGTTATAGTTGTCAATTATGGACATTATTTTGTCATTTGATAATATTGTTGTATATTTGCATCAAAATTTTATTTGCGGATCATAACCGTTGAATTTTAGAAAATATCCTATTGATGTCTGAGCTTTCAATTGTGAAAACAACGGTAAGTCTATTCGGTAGGATATTTTTCTTTTTAGACATCATGTTTTTTTAAGTTTTTGCTCTATTTTATAAAATTGTTGTATCTTTGCATTAGGTTTGTGCTACCATCATAAAATGACTAAAAATAGTTTTATGATGCGAAGTTCCGGTTAAGTACTAACCTTGCCGGGTACATCACAAACCTTTTTTTATTTAACGGATTTATCGGTTTGTTTGTTAATTAGCAAATATTCCATATATTTCGGTTTGTTTCTTTCTCCATTCCTTTCTATAGTTATTATATTTTTCACGATATGAAGGGTCTGATTGTTTACGATTTCTTTGATAATCACGACAACGTTCACTATGGTGTTGTTTAAGTTTAGTGACAGTTATTATCCTTTCATTGTATCTTTTGCGACATTTAAATTCAAAATTAGATTCAGAATTATTTCTAAAATCAAAATAAATGCGTATAAATTCATCTGCTATTTTTTCTTTAAGAAAAGAAAAAGAGCTATTTGGATAATGTAGAATTCAATTAGGTAAGAAATCTAAGCCTGAAATATTTAATCTTTTTTTTATTTTTCTAAATCCTTCATCATATTTGGGAATTTGAAAATGAAAATCAAAATCAAAATAGATTGCCTTTTTATTAGAAAAGAAAATTTTTATTGGGATAATAAAAAAAAGAGTAAACTTTTTTCAGGACAAAGGAGCAATTCGAATGTATGATTATATCGGAATGTGACCAGGCAATATCTGATAGGGATCTGATATATGACGGATATTAGAATGATGTAGGAACGATGGAGGTTAGATGTAGGTAAGATGTCGGACGGATATCGGACGGATATCGGACGGATGTCGGGCTGATGTCGGGCTGATGTCGGACGGATATCGGACGGATATCGGAACTACATCATATATTTAATACCACAATTTGTATGATAATTAAAAAGGAAAGATGATAAATTATTATATGACAATAAGATAAGATTGCAGAATATTGTAGGATAAATTTGTATGAAAGAATTTTAAAGAAACAAAAAAGCAAAAATAGATAAAAAATGAATTAGCTTATATAAAACTAAGAAAAAATATGGGAAGATAATTATCGTTTAATCATTCTTACAAAAAAGAGGACAATAATAATACACATTTTTCTAAAGTACAAAAGCAGGTAAATGGTTTGTGCGGATTAAGAATGATTTCAAACCGTATGCAGAAGCGAAAGCAATTATCGCATAAGTGAGATGCAAACACTGTTAAAATGGCTTTTACTTTATACGGTATGTTCAAAGCTTGTCATAAGGCAAAAATGCATTTTATCATAGATTAAAATCATACACAGAACCGGAAATAATTTATCTGTTAAATTTATTCATTTCAGTTCTGCGTTGCTGATTGACTATTTTATAGTATTTTTCAAATACTTTATGGTCTTTGTGACCAGTCCACTGTTGAATAACTTCGGAAGGTATGTTAAGAAAAAGTCCATTTGTCACAAATGTCTTTCTACCCATGTGGGTAGTCATTAATTCCCATTTTTTAAAAGTTTGTTCGAAACGTTTAGCACCTTTATAATATACAGTAGTTTCAGGACTATCGAAACCTGCCAATTTGCCAAGCTCTTTTAAGTATTCATTCATTTTCTGATTACTGATAACAGGGAGGCTTTTGTTGTCCTTGAAAGGAAAACCACTATACTTATCAAGTATTGCCTGAGAATAGGAGTTAAGGTCAATTATCAATGATTCATCAGTCTTTATAGAAGTGAATACAATAGTATCACCTTTAATATTACTTCTTTTTAAATTATGAACATCAGAGTAACGTAATCCAGTAAAACAACAAAAGCAGAACACATCCCTAACCTGGTCTAAATAATTTTTAGAAATATTCAATTTATACAGATGCATGAGTTCATCCCATGTTAAAATAACAATATTATTATTTCTGGTAGTTCCCTTTAGGTCAGGAGAAAAATCTTTGTAAGCAAGATTAGTATTATATCCTTTTTTAGTTGCCCAATTTAAAAACCATTTAAAGATTTTCAGGTTTTTTCCAATTGTAGTGTTTCTATGGTCCAAAACATTTCTTTGATAATCAATGTATTTAAGAAAGAAAACTTCATCAATATTTTCAAATTCAATTTTAAAATGCTTAAGATTTTCAAATTGTTTTAGATGATTGTAATTGGTTTTGAATTTTTTTAATGTGCCACTTGTCCAGTCGTTTTTTTTGCTTTCAGACTCCATAAATTCAACAAATAAATCGAAAAATGTTTGTTTAGAAATGTTACTTTCACCAAGTCTTTTCTTTAATTCTTCTCTAATAAATTGAATGCTAGGATTAATTTTCAATATTTTTGTTTCTTTATATACATCAGTAATCGTTGATTTTAATGTATCAAGACGATCATTGATTTCTGATGAAGGGATATCAGCTTTATTCTGATTATTCCTAAATACTCTTTGTGTATTTTCATCCCATTTTTTTTTGTCAATTCTCAAACCAGTGAAAAATTGTAAACGTTTTCCATCAAAAGTAAAGTCTAAAATGATAGGGATATTTTCAGTAATAAGCTCACCTGTATTTTTATCTTTTCTTTTTTCGAGGCGGAAATTGATATTGCTTTTTAATTTCATAGTTAAAATATTTTACATACAAAATTACATACAATTTTTGATATAATCTACTTTGTTGAAAACTTTTTTTAATGAAACTAGAATAAGCTAAAACCCTTGTTTATTGGCTTTTTAAACTACATTGTAGATAATAAATGAAATGTATTAATATGGACGCAATGGAGCCTCCAGCTCCACCGAAAACGGGACATAGTATTTAATGGATACTTTGTCCCGTTTTTTATACCTTATATTAAAAGAATCATAGAGGATGAATTTGTGAAGGACAATGCTCTAATTTGGCTATAGCACCATGAGAGAAAAATTAATACCAAGACAAAAGTTATTCAAGGTGTTATGAGATTCGTATGATATGTATCATTGACGATAATTCACTAATGGTATTGTTATGTCGCGGAATAGTTCTACTTTTGTAACCATTATAAATATGAACAGACTTATGGACGACAGTCAACTCAGAGTGCTTGCCGAAAACATCAACTCAATAAAACCTTTATTATACAAAACGCTGGGGAAGCCTGTTGCGATGAATTCGGACATCACGGCGGGTGCTTATTATGCGATGCTTTATCTGAAAAAACATGATACGCTTTCGATGTCTGACTTGGGGAAAACCCTTCAGATATCAAAGCCAAACGTGACCGCACTGATTAATAAACTTATTGCAAAAGGATTGGTGCTGCGGCTATCAGACAAACAAGATAGGCGCATTGTGATGGTGAAACTATCGGCAAAAGGCACAAAGTTTATTGATAAGAATCAGGAGAACTATCTCAATCAAACCATAAAACGGCTGATGTCGCTCACGGAATCGGAACTGAAATTGTTTTCGGTTTCCTTGCAAAACGTGAGTGATGTGCTTGCGAAGCTACAACCTATAGAATTAAACGAAATATAAATCTAAAAAAATAAAATAACACGGATGGAAGATCAACCAATTGTAGTAGAACCGAAAAAGAAAAACGGCAAAGTGTATATCCCTTTGATAATTGTCTTAATCACTGTATTAGTGATAGGATTTCTTTGGTATAAAGAGTACATAAAATATATAAAGACCGACGATGCGTATGTAGATTCTGAAAGTGTTTCGGTGAGTTCTAAGATTATGGGGCGCGTTGCTGCTGAATATGTGGCAGAAGGCGATTCAGTGAAGAAAGGCATGCTGTTGGCGATATTGGATACCACGGATTTGTTGGCACAACGCGATCAAGCTGTGGCAGTGATGAATCAAGCGGTGACCACCAAAGCGCAGACGGAAGCTAGTTATACATATGATCAGGAAAGCTTGAAAGTATTGCAAGTGACAGTGGACAGGACAACGGATGATTTCAACCGTGCCAAGGTTCAGTTTAAGGAAAACATCATCACCAAAGAAAACTACGACCATGTGAGCAAAGCGCTGGAAGCTGCTCAGGCGCAGTTCAATGCTTCGGAGTCATCATTGAATGTTTCGAAAGCGAAGATAGAAAGCTCGGCTTCCGCTATCAAATCGGCAGAGGCGCAAGTGGCGTTGATAGAGACGCAACTCAAGAACACGAAATTGTATGCACCGATGAACGGCATCATCGCGAAGAGATGGCTGGTGCCGGGCGATATAACTTCAGTGGGGCAATCTATTTTCACGATTACCAATAATGAGAACTATTGGGTGATAGTGTATTTGGAAGAAACGAGTATTGCGAAGATACACATTGGTCAGAAGGCGTTGTTTAAGATAGATGCTTTTGAAGGAGTGAACTTTAGTGGAAAGATTTTTAGCACAGGCTCCAACACGGCTTCTCAGTTTTCGCTAATTCCGCCTAACAATGCTTCGGGGAATTTCACCAAGGTTACGCAGCGCGTTCCGATAAAGATTTCGATAGATGCAACGGATAAAGGAGATAAGGTGGGTGCTTATAAGTTTCTTGCCGGCATGTCGGCAGAGGTGAAAATCGTGAAAGATTAGCATGGCAAGTAGAGGAATCACTCCTTCGCATAGAATTCGGCGGTTTGTAAGAAACCGCGACTCGGGGTTTCACCCGAGTAATATCAACTACAAATGGTGGTTGCTTGCCACGGTGATGCTTGGCACGTTTATGGCGGTGTTGGATGCCACCATCGTCAACGTGGGCTTGCCTAAAATCATGGCGTCTTTTGGCGTCGGATTGGACAAAATTGAATGGGTTATCACTGCCTATATGCTCTCCATGGCTGTCATGCTCCCCACTTCGGGTTGGTTTGCCGACAAATTCGGTTACAAACGCATGTACATCAACGGTCTGTTTCTCTTCACGCTGGGGTCGCTCTTATGCGGTGTTTCTAACGATGTCAATATGCTTATTATATCGCGCGTCATACAAGGGATGGGAGCCGGCATCATTCAGCCCTTAGGGATGGCAATCATCACGCGTGAGTTTCCGCCGCATCAGCGCGGCATCGCCATCGGGTTTTGGGCAATATCCGCCGCCGCTTCGGTATCGTTTGGTCCTTTGATTGGCGGTTATCTTATTGACAACTTCAATTGGCAACTCATCTTCGACGTCAACATCCCTGTCGGTATCTTCGCCATATTAGCAACCATAGTCATCCAAAGAGAATACAAGAACCTAAAGTTACGCAGCTTTGACCTTATCGGATTTATCTCCGTTGCCACCTTTTTACCTTTGACCCTCTATGCATTGAGTGAGGGAAACGCTGCCACCAACTCTTCAGGCTGGTCGGCGCCATATATCTTGCTATGTTTCGGTATTGCCATCATCGCTTTAGCAGTATTCATCACCAACGAACTCACGGTGAAAGAGCCCATGATTGATTTGCGCCTGCTGAAAGACCGCAACTTCGGCTTGAGCACCTTGACCTTGATGATATTCAGTATGGGCATGTTCGGCAGCACTTTCTTGCTACCTATTTATATGCAGAACTCTTTAGGCTACACTGCGGTTCAGGCAGGTTCGGTGTTTCTGCCTGTTGGTATCATACAAGGGATACTTTCGCCTATATCGGGCAGAGTAGCGGACAAATTTAGTGCTAAACTACCCATACTCATCGGGGTGGTGTTGCTTGCCTTGAGCTTTTATATGAATAATTTCTTGTCGTTCCTCACCGAACGGAGTTACATCATGCTATCACTTTATGTGCGCGGATTTGCTTTGGGCATGGTGTTCACACCTTTGAGTGCTATTGCCTTGCTGTCCATTCCGCGCGAGAAAATGGCGCAGGCTTCGGGCGTCTCCAACACAGTGCGCCAGTTAGGCGGCAGTTTGGGCGTAGCGTTGCTTGCCACACTTTTGACCACGCGCGTAAGTTATCATTCCCAGATGTATTCCCAATCCATACAACCCAAATCACAAACCTACATCAATGTGTCGAAAAACATCAGCACCCAATTGGTGCACAATGCGGGCAGTTCCTACGCCAATGCAGCCAAGCAAGGGCAGGCTGCCATCATTGCCAACGTTGGTAAACAAGCCTATATTGAAGGTATAGACGACGACTTTCTGGTTGCGGCTTTCATCACCGTTATCGGAGGATTGCCCGTATTCCTTTTGAAAGGAAAGAAAAAACAAACTATCAAAAAAACCTAACGTATGAATACCATAAATGCTTTATTCAAGACCTTTGTAATTACGCTGATAGCCATCACTATCGGCTACAATGCCCACAGCCAAACCGCGGGCGATTCGCTCTCCTTGACCAATATCATCAAAAAGGTGATAGAAAATCATCCTTCTGTGAAGAGTGCCGCCGAAAACATTAACGCTGCCAACGAAGGTATCGGCTTGGCAAAGACTGCCTACCTGCCCATCATTGATGGCACTGCTTCCTACACCCGACTCGGACCCGTGGATAAAATTGATTTTCCCATGCTTGGAACATTTCAGCTTTATCCAGCCGACAACTATAGTGCTAGTGTCAATGCCTATGAATCCATCTACGACTTTGGACGCACCGCCAAAAATATCGCCATGGCGAAGGAAGTCAAAAACCTCAATCAGGAAACCCTCGAACAGGTGAAGCAGAAACTTGCCTACACTGCCACGCTTGTCTATTATTCAATTGTATATCTCCAAAAAGCCATCCTCATCAATCTCGAACAGCAGAAAACCCTCAACGAGCATCTGCAGTTCGTCCAAAAGAAACAAGAGTCGGGCACTGGCATTCAATACGAGATACTTTCCACCCAAGTGAAAATCTCAAACGTCGAAAGCGCTGGCATTGATCTCCACACCGCCTTGACCAATCAGCTCTCCGAATTGAATTCCTTGATGGGACAAGATGCCTCCACCGCCTTCGCCGTCAAACAAACTTTGGATGCCTCACCGCCTGCCATGCCAGCCGACTCTATGCTGGCGTTTGCCTTCAGCCATCGCGATGAGTTGAAACTCGCGCAGCAAAAAACTACTATGGCAGAGTTGAAATATAAGATAGTGAAGCTTCAGAACAACCCTACGCTCAACCTACAACTATCAGGTGGAGTCAAAAACGGATACATCCCCGATCTCAACCAACCCAAAGCTAATTTTGTTGCAGGTATCGGCTTGAAAGTCCCTATCTTCGATGGGCTACGCTCCAAATACACCAAACTGCAAGCCAAATCAACCATCACCATCACCGACTACGACACCGAACTCGCCAAACGAACCATCGCCAACGAGCTTGCCCAAAACCAGGAAAACATCAAAGCTTCCCTCCGCAAAATCGCGCATTACACCCTCCAGATGAGCCAATCCGAAGAAGCCTATCGCCTCGCACAAGCCAACTTCAAAGCAGGCTCCATCACCAATATGGACATCCTCGACGCCGCCACCACCATCTCCGAAAGCAGCCTCCAACTCTTCAAAGCCCGCATCGAATACATCACCAACCTCTACAAACTGAAACTCGCCTTGGGGGAAAGGCTGTATTAAGAGTAAGAAGAACCAAATACTAAACTCCAAACCTGACCGAATGCTTCATTCATGCGGAGCATTTGGAACTTGGAGCTTTGAATTTGGTATTTGGATCTTGGAATTTGGATCTTTGTCCATCCCTATTATAATCCCAACATGCAATGCCGGCATGGGGTTTCTTCCCTACCTGTTATAGTCCCGGCATGCAAGTCGGGCTTGGTGTTCTTACCGCCCCAAAAAAAAGCCTAAACACCCCTATCCAAGTTCCTCAAAATTTTCCATTTTTCACTTTTCATTCAACTCTTACTCCTTAGCCGAAGCCTCATCCGCCTTCAACTCTATATTAATCTCCTGATTCTCCTTCTTAACAATCAACAAATGCACCCCTTTTCTTCCAAACCCATCCTTCTCAAACACCAACACAACTTCTCCGTCACGATATGAACACAACTTATAATAACCTCCTCCATCGCTCACCACACCATGTTTCTCATCTCCCAAAATAAAAACACTAACTCCATCCACTAAATCTGTAGTTCCCAAACTTCCTATAATGCCGCTGACATCACAAATCGCTTTCCTATAACGATGTCCCAAATCAACAATCGCCCGCGATTTAAAATAAATCGTCACAAACTCATTATGATGCTCCTTAAAATGCTCCATCAACCTATCCAACTTCTTCAAAAGCTTTATACAATTCCCAATATGCACTTCCAACTCACCATGCAATCCCGCTCCTGCATCTGCATTATTCTTCGGTGCAGTCAAAAATGCACGATAACCCGTCACACTATCTCTCAATTTTGTCAAACTCAAAGCCGTAATATTATAATCCTCCAAATCAGCAACAATCGGAAGCATCACATTATAAACCATCTCTGCCTTATTTGCCCGTTCCGAATCCACCAAATGCAACAAATCTCCCTTCGTAAAATCCAATTTCGTAGCCAACAACGTATCTTCCCTATCATCAGCATAAGCCCATCCAGAACCCGCAACTATCATACATTCCTGAGCCATCACCAACCTTAGCCGTTCCTTTTCCTTCTTCGGACCGCGATTAATCTCCATCAACAAACTCTCTTTATCATTCACAATGGCAATCTCAGCATCCAACTGACCTTATACACTCCAAACTTTACAAAATCTTCCCAAATAACCTCATTTGTTGCCAAAGTCTTCTGCGACGCTAGTATCATGCGCCACTTATTATTCAAAATATTATTCATAATGCTATTTTTTTTATTTGTTTGCTACAAAATTAATACTTCTAATAATTCCTACCAAAAACTAACTAATATATTTTCATCATATACTATTTAAAAATTAACTACTCTCCACTAAAAATTTAATTTATATAAATTTAATCACTCTAATTTATTATTTAAATAAATTCATTTATTTCGAACAATTAACTTATTCCCCTTAAATTCTATAAAATATTCAACGAAAATTCATTCGGTTTGCCGAAAATCTTAATTCATAAATCTAAAATCACAAATCCCCTCTCCTCCCCTTCGTACTCTTTGTGCTTTCCTTTGTGTCCTTTGTGGTAAAAAATAAGCATAAAAATCAAAAATCAAATCTACAATCACGAATCAGAAAAATTAAGTGCGAATCTATACTACACAACCGCGAATCTGAATATAACAATTCCGAATCAGAAAATTTAACTGCGAATCAGAAATATTATTCGCGAATCCAAAACAAACTTCTACGAATCGGAAACACACTACTGCGAATCCGAAAACTACTTTCACGAATCTTAAACACACTTTCGCGATTCAGAAATATTAAATGCGAATCTTAAACATCGCATGGCGAATCAGAAATTTACATCCCGAATCAGAAAATTTAACTTCGAATCAGAAATATTATTCGCGAATCCAAAACAAACTTCTACGAATCCAAAACACACTACTGCGAATCCGTAAACAACAATCACGAATCTTAAACCCAGATTCCGCATTAGATTATTGAAAGGGGAAATCATACTCTTTGCCATAGTTCCACAATCCAGAAAACCACGCTCTTCTTTTCTTATTAAGAGCTATCCTAAGGACCAGTTTGTCATTAACTTTTTC
>CAIOJS010000027.1 GCA_903858655.1 uncultured bacterium
CTAAAATGGTTTGCACAAACTTTTTATTATGAAAATCAAGCTTCATCTGAAAGATATCATCAAAATCGTTACGTGCAGGATGCAACTTATAGAAGCGATATAAATCTTGTATATATTGCGTAAAAACAGTTTGATTTTTGATAGCGATGTCGAGCATTTCATCTTCATCCGCCAACTCGTTTACACCTTCGAGTTCGGCATTGAAGAGATTTAACAACATACTCTTTTGTTGTTCGGGCATGGTCTTCAAGTTCAACATAAAAGAAAACTTGTCAGAATTACACATATAGGTGGAACGTTCTAAAGAGGCAGAAAACACTTCTTTAAACTTCTCTTCTTCTGTATCTAATATGGAACTAGTTTCGGGATGTTCTTTATAAAACGGAACAAACCAATTGGAAATATGATCAAAAAAGCTAAACTGCTTCAGCATCGAAAAAGCACTCATGAACACATCGTTGCCTTCGAGTTGCAACTTGGAGAGTTCTTCCAATTTATTTAAAAGTTCAGGCGAACCTTCGAGGATGGATTCCCAATCGGGGTTTTTATCTTCAAAAGTTTCGTCATCCATCATATTTTTTATCCCGAGTTTGTCTTCGATGAGTGGGGTGAGTTTTTGAATGTCTGGAATTATTTCATCGCGCAAACGGCGAGATATTTTCTCCGTATCCTTAGCTTTTACAAACTGCTTGATGATGATAATCACATCCGTGTCGGAGATTTCATTTCGTGCATAGATTTTTTGCACTTTATCGTTCAATGCTTTGTAGTAGCGTATCCTATCATCATAGACATAAAACAACAACACTATGCCCACCAAGGCACGTTGTTTCACTTGATGTATGCCCGATTCGAAAAAGGTGAACAACAAATCGAGTTTTTGGGTATCGAAAAAGCGTATCATACTCAATGTAACAGCAGAAGTTATCAAACTCTGCTCGTACCATTCCGTGTTTTCTTGATTGAAAACCGCTTGAATGAATGTGCTATCAGAATCGGTCAATTTGTCACAATATAGAATATATTCAAACAAATCGAATCGGAAGTCTTCATGTTTTTGAATAGCTTCGGCGTTTGACACAATGATTTTTGAATCTTGCAACAAGTTGGCTAGGTTGTTTTGATACTGAGCGTTTTCAAGAATCTCGGTGAACTTCTTTTGTACCAAAGCCAATTTGTTGAAGGAATTATGTTTGAGATGTTGCAGGCTTAGATTGTTCTTTTCGAGATAATATTCTTTGATTTTATCAGCCAATTCCACAATCTTCACCACTAAAGAATTCAAAATCATGTTTCGTTGGGGATCGTTGATGCCTTTCATGGAGTAAGAAAGCAGATTGGAATAAGTTTCTTCTGTGGTTTCCAATTCGGTCAGGAGTTCGGCTATGGGAATGCCTTTCAAGAGCAATCGGCTTTGCTCCAAAGCATCATAAAGCTTGAAAGCAGTGGCGTTTTCGCAGATAGTACGGTGTTGTATGATGACTTGATTGAGGTCCATAGTGGTGATTTAAGATTTTAGATTTTGTAATTTTAGATTTGTGATTTGTACAGCTTTTTCAAAGGAATACAGCTATACATTTCAACAATTAAATTCACGTAGCAAAAATAATACATTTATGGGAAAAGCTGCAATTTTGGCAGATTTATTTTTGCTCTGGCTTGAAATTGGTTGATAAGTGAATTAGTTGATTTGTGAAATAGGCAAAGCTTATCCCGCTATTTTCAACTTAGGCACACCAAAAGCTGACAAACATTTTATTCTTTTAAAAATCTCTTTGTTGTAATTCCCTTATCTGTTGTTGCTTTAATTATGTAAACTCCACTTGAAAACATTGAAATATCTACGTTTGTTTTATTGCCATTTACTTCCAATCTTTTAAGTAGTTGCCCTTCTATGTTTAGAATTTCTATGGAAGTTTTCACTGTGGTTTCAATGATTACATAATCTCTGGCAGGGTTTGGAAAAACATTTATATGGTAATCCAACAAATCGTTTTCAGCAACAAACACACCTCCATTGTTGGTTTTTAATATTTGTCCCGCATCACTAACAGCATACCCAACATTGGTGTTGGTGAAACATACTGAATTTAACCAATTACTTATGCCGCTTGTTTGCGTTGTCCAAGTGGTACCGCCATTTACTGTTTTCAGAATGGTGCCATTTCCTCCAACCACATAAACTGTAGAGCTATTGGGAGCCATTACAGAGCGTAATGAATTCGTTGTTCCACTGCTTAGTGCTATCCAATTTGCTCCGCCATTGATTGTTTTAAGGATGACTCCTCCCCAACCCACAGCGTAACCAATAGTAGGCGTAGGAAAATAGACTGACTGCAGCGCATTGGTTGTTCCGCTCAATTGGGCTGTCCAATTCAAGCCGCCATTGACGGTCTTGATAATAGTTCCATTGTAGCCAACAGCATAGCCCGTATCAGCAGCAGTGAAATAAACGGAAATCAACCAAGAAGTAGTTCCGCTTGCTTGTGTGTTCCATGTTATTCCTGCATCGTTTGTTTTAATAATTTTTCCTGTATCGCCAACAGCATAACCATGACGCGCATCCGTGAAGAAAACAGAACGCAAATTATTGGTTGTTCCACTTGTCTGTGTCGTCCATGCAGTTCCGCCATTGATTGTCCTCAAGATTAAACCTGTACCACCAACAATGTAGCCTGTATCAGCAGTCGGGAAGTAAACTCCATCTAAAAACTCAGCGGTGCCACTTGTTTGTGGCGTCCATGTTGTGCCTGAATTGCTCGTTTTTTGTATGGTTCCCCAAAGACCAACAGCATAACCCGTGGAGGCATCAGCGAAATAAATAGCCAATAAGTCATTGCTTGTTCCACTGTTTAAAGCGGTCCATTGTGAAAAACCTATTGTTGAAAAGAATAGTAAACAAATGGAGAGCGTGAGTTTTTTCATAGTTCGAATTTTTATGGTATTTTGTTAATAAATAAGTATGTAATAGTGCAAAGCCAAAAAACATCTCTGCATGGCTTAATTTTTTATAATTTTATATTGCTGTTTCAACTCTCGACCAATAGATAAAAAGTAAATACCTTGCGACAAAGTATGTAATGCAATGCGTGTTTTCTCCTCCTTTAGGATACCTGAGCGCAAGCTATTTCCAAGCAAATCATACAAGGTATAGGTTGACCCTATCAGACTTATATCCGTTTCAACATTGATTTCATCCGTGGCAGGATTCGGGTAAATAGCAGTTTTTAGTTCAGGTTTTTGATGCTCCACGACGTCCACGGTGAGATTACAATCCATCGTTGCCGTACCGCCAAACACTATATTATAGCCTGTGGATGATGTGGTGAAGTTATTCATAAACAAATAATAGGTGTCGCCGGCATTTACATTTTGTACGGGGCAGAAAGGATTTCCGGGACCGGGAGGGACTGAATTGGACACGCCCGAAACACCTAAACCCGTTGAGCCAAGCGGACCATAAGAACTAGAAGCATTGCACACCGAGGGAACAAAGCTTGAATTATAGACCGAACAAAAGGCAGGATCATTGTTTTGAAATAATATCCAATCATAATCGGGATACATCGCTTCGGCAAGAGAATCAGGATAAATGGTGAATGTGAATGAGCCGGACGTTAAAAAGGTAAAGGTAAGCCACTGCGATTGATATTCGGTGATGCCACAATTATTGGTGGAGAAAGCATCCACGTTGGAGCCCGGACCGTAAGTGTTGCGCGGAAAATGACGGTTGTTGCACACAAAAGTAGCGCTTCTGCAATCGGAATGGGATGTAATGGCACAGATATTAAACGTACCTGTTCCGGCACCCGCGGCTTTCCAAAATCTCACATAGATAGTGTCGCCTACCTGAAAGTCGGAACGGTCAATTACAGGCATAAAATTGCTTGCATCATCATCGTCGCAAGCAATGAATTGCAAATTGGAACAGCTTCCTGAATAGATTGCCATGCCCCCATCGGTTATAGTTCCTTCTGTGGATGTTATGGCGACAGCACCCGAAGCAGGCACAATGAAACGATACCAAACATCAGGCGAGCCGGGGAAAGCACAAGGAGGCGTGCCTCCATTGATGGCATCATTTTGATAGATGGCGCCATCCGTAGTGCCTACCACAAATCCACAACTATCTGCATTTACAATCAGAAAAGGGGCATTACAAGGTGTATCACTTTGTGCATAGCCTTTCATTAAGAAAAATGATACTACTACTGCTATTGAAATAATCTTTTTCATATTCACATGCTGTTGAGTTGTGTTACTATATGATTCTTTTTAAAATTTTTGTGTATCTTAATGACATTTAATAATTTCATTCAGGTTAAAATTAATATTCTCAATCTTCTTAACCCTTATTATTTTTCTTATTAAATCATGATGTGATGATTTTTCCTTTCAATCATCAAAAGTACACAAAAAATTCCACATATACTCAAAAAAAACATTTTTCTTCAAACCTATCTTTGTCATCAAAGATTTTGATCAACATAAATCTTATTTAATAAAACGAAGCCGCAAGCTATCGTTTTTTTTGTCAGGTATTGCTGTGATTTGGTGTGAGTAATTTTGCCTCTATACATTTGAGGTAAGCATCATTTTAATGGAGGAGAGCATCCTTGCTATAGATGCAAGCAAAAATATTATTTTTGGTTGCATCCTTCCTATTTTTGCTTGCATCCTTGCTATTTTTGCTTGCATCCTTGCTATTTTTGCTTGCATCCATAGTATTTTTGCTTGCAGAAATATTATTTTTGGTTGCAAAAATAGTATTTTTGGTTGCATCCTTACTATTTTTGGTTGCAAAAATAGTATTTTTGCTTGCATCCTTCGCATTTTTGCTCTCTCCCAATATTAATATTTAAATATATTATTGCTTATTTATTTCTTTTTCAAGTGTTTATAATATTTAACGATTCAATAACCTTTTTCAGAATGAAAAATGAAAAATGGAAAATGCCGAAAGGTTAGGCTTTTTTATTGCTCTATTGCTGAATTGTTCTATTGTTTTTTTTTCTTGTGTTTCTTAGTGTACTGAGTGCTTCAGTGGTTTCTTCTTTTTTTTTACCACAAGGAACGCAAGCACCCAATACCCCGTACCCATAATCTAATGACTAAATGACCCAATGACAATAATGACCTAATGACCAAGTCTTAAATCAAAAATCTCCAATCTCAAATCAAGAATCAAGAATCTCAAATCAAAAATATCCATGTGGAAAATTTTTCGTAAATTTGCAGCGAACTATTTAAGTAGAAAATGACGGACATCATAAAAATATTGCCCGATAATGTTGCGAACCAAATTGCTGCCGGGGAGGTGGTGCAGCGTCCTGCTTCGGCGGCGAAGGAGTTGTTGGAGAACGCCATAGATGCGGGCGCGACGGATGTGCAACTGATTATAAAAGACGCGGGCAAAACGCTGATACAGGTGGTGGACAACGGCGCGGGGATGAGCGACACGGATGCGCGGGTGTGTTTTGAACGCCACTCGACATCAAAAATCAGCGAGGCGCACGATTTGTTTGCTTTGCGCACCTTTGGCTTTCGCGGCGAGGCGTTGGCTTCGATAGCCGCCGTGGCGCAACTGGAGATGAAAACCAAACGCGCCGACATGGAGTTGGCTACGCTGATACAAATTGAAGGTTCTGAGGTGAAACAACATACGCAATGCAGCGCCGCCAACGGCACAAGCATAGCGGTGAAGAATTTGTTTTTTAATGTGCCCGCGCGGCGCAAGTTTTTGAAAGCCGATGCCACCGAAACGAGTTATATCATCGAGGAGTTTAACCGAGTGGCGCTGGTGCATCCCGAGGTGAGTTTTTCGTATTATAACAACACCAAACTGGTGACTCGTTTGGAGAAAACCACCTTGCGCCAACGCATCAACGGGGTGTTTGGGTCGAGTTATGGCGAGAAACTGATACCCGTGGAGGAGAAAACCAATGTGGTGAACATCAGCGGATTTATAGGCAAACCCGAATTTGCACGCAAGACACGCGGCGAACAGTATTTTTTTGTGAACAACCGCTTCATCAAACATGCCTTTCTGCATCATGCCGTTACGTCTGCTTATGCTGAAATGATACCCGACAAGAGCTTCCCGTCGTATTTTATTTATCTGGCGGTTGACCCGAAAAACATAGATGTGAACATACATCCTACGAAAACAGAAGTGAAGTTTTCGGACGAGAAAGCGATGTATGCTATCATGAAATCGGCTATACGGAAGTCGTTTGGCTCGTTTAGCATCACCCCTACTATAGATTTTGAGGTGGAACGTTCGATGGATTTTAGCAACCTGGACACGTCGCGGGAGATTAAAATACCCACCATAAAAGTGAATCCCGACTACAATCCGTTTCAAACCACCAACAACGCTCGCCCCTCGGGAAGTTATACGCCTCCGAAAGATAAAAACCTGCCCAATTGGGAGAAACTCTATGACATACCCGAAGCGCAGCCCGAGATTGACCAAAAGTTTAACCGTGTGGAGAAAGCCGAACCCGATATGCCTGAAGAGATTACGGGGATTTCGTTTTTTATGTTTGCGAAGAAATATATTTTGACGCCTGTGAAGTCGGGATTGATGTTTATAGATATTGCCCATGCCCGCGAACGGATTTGCTACGAACAATTGTTGAGAAACATGGAGAACCATCAGCCGATGAGTCAGGGTTTGTTGTTTCCGCAACGGGTGGTGTTGACGCCTTCGGAAGGGGAATTGTTGGGCGATGTGTTGAACGAAATTCGCGCTTTGGGTTTTGATGTGGAGCCTTTTGGTCAGAACACTTTTGTGGTGAATGGCTTGCCCACCGATGCCGAGAATCAAGATGCGAAAGATTTGTTGGAACATCTGTTGGAGAGTTATAAAAAAAATCAATTGGAAGCCCATCTGGATAAGAAATTGAATTTGGCACGTTCGTTGGCAAAGAATATTTCGGTGAAATTTTCGCGCAACCTAACGACCGAAGAGATGCAAAGTATCGTCGGGGAGTTGTTTTCGTGTACCATGCCCGAGACGTCTCCTTCGGGGAAGAAGGTTTTGTTTGTGATGACGGGGGAGGAAATTGAGAAGAAAATGAGGTAGGGAGTGAATAATGCATAGATTTTAATTATGGAAAAACATTTAAAAATACTTACTGCCGAATACTTAGACGCGTATTCAAAAGCACTTACGATCAATTGTCATGTAGTTTTTGATATTATAAGAAGCAAAAACTTATATGTTGAAGACGATTTTGAATACCATATACAGTCATCTACAACCTATTCGTCCAACATTGAAGGGAACAGCATTGATATAGACACTTATCTTAAAAATAAAAAATTCAACATAAAGTCGAAGCCCAAAGAAATGAAAGAAATAGACGATTTGATTCTTGCCTATAATTTTGCCAAGAACAATAAATTAAGTCTAACTACATTTTTAGAAGCGCATAAGATTTTAAGCAAAACTGTTTTATCACTTAAAAGCCAAAAAGGCAAATTGAGAAATCAGCAAGTCGGTATTTTTAGCAGCGGAAAGATTGAGTATATGGCTGTTGAACCTGAGTTTGTGAAAGATGAGGTTGCCAAATTATTTTATGATATACACGAATTAGTAAACAGTGATTTATCCTATAAAGAGATATTTTATTATGCTTCCTTGATACATTTAGTATTTGAGAAGATACATCCATTTATGGATGGCAATGGTAGGGCAGGTCGTTTGTTAGAGAAATGGTTTCTATCAGAGAAGGTTGGAGAATTTGCGTGGTCTATTCAAAGTGAAAAATACTATGCACAAAACAGGTCTGAATATTATCAAAATATTCATATTGGTTTTAATTATTATGCTTTGCATTGGGAGAGATGTATCCCCTTTTTATTAATGCTACCAAAAGCGATGGAAGTTTTTTGACACTTTCACAAATCTATGGATTATCCTAATTAAAAGACACAAATTTTATAGACAAAAAATTATACACCTCAATAAATATAGCTTGTTTTGAGTTATTAAAGCTGCTTATAGAAATTATAAACACATTTAAAAATGAAATAAAAAATTGAGTTCCTACGTTTAGGGAGTCAACTGATTAATTTGTTAATTGAGTTAATTAGTCGAGTAAGTTGCATGTTGAAGCGTGCAATATAATAGTTTCAGCGAAGCACGAATCACAAATCTAAAATCACAAATCTAAAATCTAAAATCAAAACATGGCACTCCAACAATACAGTCCCTCCGGTTTCAAATATCTTCCTCCTGTCGTCAAAAATTTATTGATTCTAAATGGCTTGTTTTATTTAGCCACCCTTGGGATAGGTCAAGCATTTAAGATTGATTTAACCGACATCTTAGGCTTACATTATTTCGGTTCGCCTCTATTCAAGCCTTATCAACTCATTACGTATATGTTTTTGCATGGCAGTTTCATGCATCTGTTTTTTAATATGTTTGCCTTATGGATGTTTGGTTATATATTGGAAAACGTGTGGGGACCAAAGAAGTTTCTCTTCTATTTTTTGGTGACAGGAGTCGGAGCGGTCCTAATCCAAATGCTTATTTATTATTTTCAGATTTCGCATTTGGAAGCTTCCATGTCGGCAGAAAAAATAACTATGGTGATGGAAGATGGTTATAAGATTATGTTGCAAAACAAAAACTTCATGGATCCGCAGATGGCAGATTTGAATGCGCTCTACAACACCTCTTGCATAGGTGCTTCGGGAGCTGTGTTTGGTATTTTACTTGCCTTCGGGATGATGTTTCCTAATACAATGCTTTATATTTATTTTGCTATACCCATAAAAGCAAAATGGTTTGTGATTATTTATGGTGCCATAGAACTTATTTCAGGTGTTTCGAATGTGGAAGGAGACAATGTGGCACATTTTGCACATTTGGGCGGAATGTTGTTTGGGTTCATATTGATAAAACTATGGAACCGAAAACCTAAATCAGACAACTTCTATGAACAATTATAATTTCAAAAATTTCAACAACGCCCCTCCCAATTTCGGGCAACGTCAGGCATCGCCTTTTGATGGTATGAAAAAGTTCTTCATGAGCAAATCGATGTTGTCGAGGCTTATCTTGATCAATGTTGCGGTTTTTCTTTTCGTTAGCTTAGTCCGCTTATATTTTTATCTGTTTCAATTAGACCCATTTCAATTCGGCAGCGACCATATCACCGTGATGGGTTATTGGTTAGCTGTGCCGTCAAACATTTCCTTGCTGTTGCTAAAGCCATGGACAGCCTTCACCTATATGTTTCTGCACGAAAACCTTTGGCATTTGTTTTTCAATATGCTGATGTTGTATTTCGGAGGCATTATCTTCACCCAATATTTGGGCAGCAAAAAGCTGTTGATTACGTATATTTTTGGAGGATTGACGGGGGCAGCTTTTTATGTGGCAGCCTTCAATGTGTTTCCTGCCTTTGCACAAGTGGCGCCATTTTCTATTGCAATGGGCGCTTCGGCTTCGGTTTTGGCAATCATCATCGCCATCGCTACCTACATACCCGACTATAACATCCGCATGTTTCTCATCGGACAAATAAAGTTCAAATGGATAGCAGTGATTTTTGTAGCGCTCGATTTGTTGAGCATCGAGAAAGATAATCCCGGGGGACATATCGCACATCTTGGTGGCGCTTTCTTCGGATTGATTTATATTTTAGCATTAAAAAAAGGTTTGATAACCAAACAACTGTTCAACCCCATTAGCAAGCTGTTTAAACGCAAACCCAAAATGAAAGCAACGTATTCAACCAAAAAACCTGTAACCGACGACCAATATAACTACAACAAAAAACTCCATCAACAACAAATTGATTCTATTTTGGATAAAATAAAGAAATCGGGCTACGAAAGTTTGAGCAAAGAGGATAAGGATTTGTTGTTTCGGGAAAGCAAGAAGTAAGACGTTTGATTTTAGATTTGAGATTTTTGATTTAAGATTATTGAATAAACAATGAGTAAGAAAAAAAGCAATAAAAAAACGAGTTTTTGGCTTAAGATGCTGTTGGGCGTTAATTTTGTGCTTATCATCGGGCTATTGCTTTCGTATGTTTCTTATTATTTTAGTCCTGCCAAAGCATGGTTGCCTGCTTTTGCCGGATTGGCTTATCCGTATATTCTCATTTCAAATATCGTGTTTATCATCTTTTGGCTTTTTGTCAGGTGGAAGTTTACCTTGTTTTCGTTGATTGCAATACTCGTCGGTTATAGCTATCTGACGTCTTCCATACAGTTTCATTCCTCCAAAATGATTACATCCAAAGATACTTATTTCAAAGTGATGTCCTATAATGTTCGCAATTTCGATCTCTATAGCAACAGAAAAAATTGGAAACCAAACTTTGAAAAACGCAATAACATCTTCAAATTCATTCAAAAGGAAGCACCCAATGTCATTTGTTTTCAAGAATTCGTGAACGACTTGAGCGGACGTTTCAAAACCTTAGACACCTTAGTGAAATTGCAGAAAGCCATCAACACCCATGTAGAATACACTGTTGTGTCGCGCTACACCAAACAGTTTGGCATTGCCACTTTCACATCATTTCCCATAGTGAATAAAGGACGTATCAATTTCCCCAATTCAAAAACGGATTTGTGTATCTACACCGATATAGTAGTGAATACAGATACGATGCGGGTATATAATGCGCATTTCGAATCGTTGCATTTCAATTATGCCGACTTTGAGTTTGCCGAAAAAATCACCTCAGCGCAAACGGAAGACGAAGCCGATTTAAAAGACAAATCCATGCGTTTGCTGCGCCTGATGAAGCGTGCTTTTGTCAAGCGTGCCTTACAGGCAGAAATGGTCGCAAAACACATTAAAACGTGCCGCTATCCTGTTATTGTTTGTACCGACATGAATGACACACCCATTTCATACTCCTATCATCAATTATCAAGCAATCTTCATGATGCTTTCACCGAATCGGGTTCGGGATATGGACATACCTTTAATGCATTTTTCCCTTCCTTCCGTATTGATTATATTTTGTTATCCGATGCTTTGACTTCGGCAAATTTTGTTACCACTGAATCGGAAAACTCTGACCATTATCCCATCCAATGTTTGGTGAAAAAGAAAAGTAAATAAACGATGAAACTCGAATTAACCTCGGAATATGTTCCTACAGGCGACCAACCCGATGCCATCAAACAATTGTGTGAAGGCATCAATCGGGGCGACCATGCACAGATACTTTTAGGCGTTACAGGTTCGGGTAAAACTTTCACCATCGCCAATGTGATTCAAGAAGTGCAACGCCCAACCTTGGTGTTGAGTCATAACAAGACCTTGGCAGCGCAATTGTACGGCGAATTCAAACAGTTCTTTCCCAATAATGCTGTGGAATATTTTATTTCGTATTACGATTATTACCAACCTGAAGCCTATTTGCCTGTCACCAATACCTATATTGAAAAGGATTTGTCGATA
>CAIOJS010000028.1 GCA_903858655.1 uncultured bacterium
GCCAAGCATCCCAAAGTATGTGTCTTCATCTGCTGCACTGTTATTTGCTAACTTACGAATGATCCTTTCGATTCTTAGTTCAATATTTGGGTGTGTAGAATTGGCATGTAGTGGACGTTTATCGTCCTTATCAATATTTACAAGTCCACAAGTTACGAGCAAAGAAATTGCGCCTAGTATTGAACATGTAGTTGCGGTTTTCGATATACCTTGCGATAATGCAGTTGTTGCAAATTCGTCGACACAAAATTCATCGTCCGGGATTATTTCTAGTTCTAAATGATAGTTGAAGGAATGCCCTATTTCATGCAATATTCCAAAATTTACGGCCCAAACATAGATTGTATCTATTTTCCTTATGTATTCAACGTCGCCGTGATATGCCGATTCATTCAGTATTTCCTTGATTGAATTTGAAACATTCGTTTTGGACCAATTGTAGCATAAACATTTTGACGCTTCCAAGAGTTTTCCCGAGGTAACTAGAAGCGGGTGATCATGATTGAAATTAAATTTATATCCTTCTTTTTGAGGCTTCTCTAACGCCTCCTGATAAATGTAAAATATCGCAAATGTTACATTCCAAAGGTATTGCAAGAATCCGCTATGCATATATATAACATCAGAATTATCGGGTTTCGATTTTGAAATTGAGATAACTTCTGCGGGAGTTTCAGAATTGTCATAATTTATTGTGGGATTAAAGCCTATGGCCACAGCGTTCTCAATTGCATTGAAAAGTCCGGGATGAGCTTCCAAATTATTAAGAAAAGCATTCCTGTAACTCATTAACATGAAGCATGTTCAATCCAATATGGTTGATGATGTTATTCGCTAGCTAGCTGAGTATTAGCGGCACCAATATCTTTATGCAAACAATAAATGTCATCTTTGCATATTTTTGAAAGTATTTCAAATGCGTAATTTGCATGTAATATACGGTCTGATTTATCAGAGCCAAAATTCAAAACATGTTCTCGCCATCTATGCGGCTGTCTAAATGGACCTTCTATTGATTCATCAGCTGTTGTAAATAGTCCCATTAAAGCCAATAGGTCCTTATCAGTTTTAGGCTTGAGAAAAATCCCTTCAGAAGCTGAAACTGATCCATATACCTCCTCTGTCAATTCGCAATGTTTATTCCAAGCAACTTTACTCTTCGCGGTTTGGCTCCTTGAAATTATTCCGTGTTCAAACGCTGAAATTACATATATATCTGTATAACTGTGGCATAATTGAATTTCCCCATGATCTTCTGTAATTTCAGTGAGAATAACACCCCCTTCAAGTCCAGTTCCGTCAAAAGTCCCGCTATATCCAAGTCTATCACAAGTATACGGACTTGGCCGTAAGAGCCGTCGATTAATATTCCACCTTTGCGTGCTCCCAATCACTGTTTTTAATTGGAATTTTTTAATTTCCTCTTGCTCTTCGATAATTAAATCATATCCATCTTTGTCAATATTTGGCGTATAAACTTCAATGTGATTGCACATATTTGCTGCTTCAAGACTGATTGAAGAGATGATTGCTCGTGTAGCAATTGCTTCAGCGACTTTTGAATTTTCGCTTTTCTTTAAGAATTCGAGTGGAGACATGTTTATCCAGCTTATTGTTGATCTGCTAAATTCTGTTTTCGGATATAGAGATTATCTATGAGATGTAACGTAATCTATTTTTTATTCATATTCTTCCTTCCGCCCGGAGGGTCTCCCTAACGGACAATATTCATGTTGCGCGCGCAGCGCGTCAACATGAA
>CAIOJS010000029.1 GCA_903858655.1 uncultured bacterium
GACAAACGCATCCGCAATCGTAGGAAGATAGTCAGAACTCATAATATTGAACATGACTATTATTACAATCTTGCGCAAGTAGAAAAAAATCTTTTCAAACGGTATTATTTTTTGAACGAAGCCGGGAAACTTGCCCGATACGAAAAAGTGTTGGATTATGCCCAAGGCATAGCTGCCATATCAAAGAATGATACTGCCTATTTCTCTAAAAAATATAAAAAAGCTCAAACGATATCGGCATTTCATCCCAATGAAGTCGTAAGTTCTAAACCGGGAAGAGGCTCGTATGCGTTGTATCATGGCAGCATGGATGTGGGCGAAAACAATCAAGCCGCCATGTTTCTTGTTGAACAAGTTTTCAACGGTAGCGAAATCCCCCTGATTATCGCAGGCAACAAACCTTCGAAAGAATTAAAGAATGCTATTGCAGGCAAAAAGAACATTCAACTAAAGACCAATATCAACAGTGATGATATCTATGAACTGATTGCCGATGCTCATGTGAACATACTGCCAACTTTTCAATCAACCGGCATAAAATTAAAGCTGTTGGCAGCCTTATTTCGCGGCAGATACTGCTTAGTAAATACACCGATGATTGACAAAACAGGTCTTGAAAGTATATGTATTTGCAGAGATACTGCCGAAAGTATGAAGCAAGAACTGAAATCTTTGTTCGAAAAGGATTTTGATTTGAATGAAATTAGCAAGAGGAACGAGATACTGCTGTGCAATGGTTTTTCCAATGACCACAACACGCAAGCCTTGATTAATATGCTTTTTTATTGAGAATCCAATTTTTCAAGTAAACGCCCATCTTCAATCTGCAATGTTCGCGACGGAAATCTTTTGAATAAGGAATAATCGTGTGTAGCCATCAGCACAGCCGTTCCTGTTTGGCTTATGTTTAATAACACTTTTAGAATATCTTCGGATGTATTTGGGTCGAGGTTTCCTGTGGGTTCGTCAGCTAAAATAACTTCGGGATGATTGATTAATGCACGGGCAATGGCAACCCGCTGTTGCTCCCCGCCGGAAAGCTTATTGGGCATTTTGTTTCCTTTGTCGCTCAAGCCAACCATATCCAACACCTCTATGCTTCGCTGTTTGATGTCAATTTTATTATTCCACCCTGTGGCGCGCATCACAAAGAGCAAGTTTTCGTTCACAGTGCGGTCGGTCAACAATTGAAAATCCTGAAACACTATGCCAATTTTGCGTCGCAAGAAAGGAACTTGCTTTTGTTTTATCTTGCGCAAATCATAACCGACAACTTGTGCAAAGCCATCCACAGCAGGCAAATCGGCATACATCAGTTTCAACAAGCTGCTTTTCCCGCTTCCTGTAGGTCCGATTAGATAAACAAATTCGCCGCGTCCGATAAATAAAGACACATCGGTTACTATCAAAACATGGTGTTGAAATACCGAAATTTTCTCAAGTTGGATGATGGCATTGCTGCGTGTTTTTTGTGTTGCTTCCATAATAATAGTTTTTCAAAATCCAAAAATAGACTTATTTATTCAACTAACCACAAAATATTCTACATTTATTTGAATTGGGATGTTTTTTTTCTGTAATTTTGTACAAAGCCGTTGAACATGTTTCGATTCTTATTTATTGTATTCGTAAATTTTTTGATTATGTCTGAATGTTGTAATTCACAAAACACACCTCCAAATCCCAGTGACCGTAAGGCTGCCGTTGCCGGACAATTTTATTCCGCCGATTCCTTAACCTTGATGAGCGATATGAAAAAACTTTTTTCAAAAGCTTTGCCCAAGCAAAACGAAAATGTACTTGCTATTATTGCTCCCCATGCAGGATATGTGTTTTCGGGCGAAGTGGCTGCAACAAGTTTCAATCAAATTGATGCCGAAAAGGATTATAAACACATATTTGTTATCGGGTCAAGCCATAGAGCGTATTTTAATGCTGCTGCTGTGTTTGTTGATGGCAATTTTATTACTCCCATGGGCATAGTTGAAGTGGACACCGCATTTGGCAAGAACCTCATCAAAGAGCATACTTGTTTTATTCAGAAGGATGAAGCGCACAAGCTCGAACACAGCATCGAAGTTCAGTTGCCGTTTTTGCAATATCATCTAAAAAAGCCTTTTCGAATAATTCCTATTATTATTGGAACAGATGACGCAAGGGTATGCGAGGAAATTGCCAAAGTGTTGTCGCCTTATTTTAATGCTGACAATTTATTTGTGATAAGCACAGATTTTTCGCATTATCCCAAGTATGCTGATGCAACGAAAGTGGATAAACTTACCTGCGATGCCATAAAAAGTAATTCACCTGCGACTTTGCTGAAAACCTTACATGCAAACAATAAGCTCAACATCACGAATCTTCAAACGAGTTTGTGTGGGTGGACTTCTGTGTTGACCCTGCTCTATATGACTCAAAAAGTGGAAGGCGTGCAAATTATTCCTTTGCAATATAAAAACTCAGGCGATGCTCCCAAGTATGGAGATTCTTCGCAAGTTGTCGGATACAATGCGATGGTTATTACTCAAAAGAAAGCTGGAACGGCTGAATTCACCCTTAGTGATGCTGATAAAAGCGTTCTGTTGCAAATTGCTCGCAACACTTTAACGGAGTTTGTGAAAACCGGCAAAACACCTGTCGTTGATACGACAATGATGTCGAATAATATCAAACAAAATTGCGGTGCCTTTGTCACTTTGCATAAAAATGGCAATCTACGGGGTTGTATTGGGCAGTTCACTGCGAAAAGTCCTTTATACAAAATCATACAAGACATGACCAAAGCTTCGGCAAGTGAAGATACGCGTTTCGATACGGTTACTTCTGTGGAGTTGAGTCAGATTGATATTGAAATTTCAGTACTTTCGCCGCTTCGAAAAATAAATTCTATAGATGAAATTGAATTGGGGAAACATGGCATTTATATCATCAAAGGCAATAATGGGGGTACTTTCTTGCCTCAAGTGGCAACCCAAACCCATTGGACCAAAGAAGAATTCTTAGGACATTGCGCTCAGGACAAAGCCGGCATTGGTTGGAATGGATGGAAAGATGCCGACATATATGTTTACACCGCCATCATCTTTGGCGAACTTGAAAGCAAAAAATGACATCGGAATTGATTTTAATTGCTTTATGTTTTGATGAAGTTTAATGTTTTTTCTTGCTTTTGTATTGCCAATCCAAATATTATGCATACTTTTGCACTCCATTTTTGGAAACAATAAAATTATTACTTACTAAACATTAAAAGAAATGACAAATCATTATGAAACCGTTTTCATTTTAACTCCCGTTTTATCTGAAGATCAGGTAAAGGAAGCGGTAAAGAAATATCATGATTTACTCGTTGAAAAAGGAGCAGAAATTGTGATATCAGACAGTTGGGGCTTGCGCAAGCTTGCTTACCCAATTCAAAAGAAATCTACAGGATTTTATCACTTGATTGAATTCAAATCAGAACCTAGCGTTATTGCGCCATTGGAAGTTGCCTTCAAACGCGACGAAAGATTCTTGCGCTTTTTGACGGTATCGCTCGACAAACATGCCGTGGCGTTCAAAGAAAGAAAACGCAGCGAAAAGGCAGCAAAAGAAAAAGTGGTATCCTAAACGTGTAACAAAAACCTATAGAAATTATGACAGCACAAAACGACAGCGAAATCAGATATTTAACTCCAATTACGGTTGATGTTAAAAAGAAAAAATATTGCCGCTTCAAAAAACACGGCATCAAGTTTATTGACTATAAAGATGAAACTTTTTTACTCAGATTTATCAACGAACAAGGCAAGATTTTACCACGCAGACTCACAGGCACCTCGTTGAAATATCAACGTAAACTGGCAAAAGCTATTAAAAGAGCTCGCCACATCGCTTTATTACCTTATGTAGCCGATTTATTAAAATAAGAGGAGAGTCGAACCATGAAAATTATATTAAAACAAGACATTAATAAATTGGGTTATGCCCATGAAATCGTTAAGGTGAAGAATGGTTACGCCAGAAATTTCCTTATTCCTAAAGGGTTTGCTATTATGCTCACCCCTTCTTCAGAAAAAGAACATGCCGAAATGATTCGTCAGAAAGCTTTTAAAGAAAATAAAATCAGAAGCCAATCAGAAACGCTTGCTAAAGCTCTCGAAAATATCACGGTGAAAATTGGCGCAAAAGCCGGTACATCAGGAAAGATTTTCGGTTCGGTGAACGCTATTCAAATTGCAGATGCTATCAAAGAACAATTTAATTATGACATTGACCGCAAGAAAATATTCGTTGATGGCGATCATGTGAAAGAATTGGGAACTTACACTGCACGGGTAAATATCTACAAAGAAATCAAAGTTGAAATCAAATTTGAAGTTATTGCTGAATAATCGAAATCAACAATTTAATTTTTATTTATAATTTAATCCCGGCTATATGTCGGGATTTTTTTATTTTTGCACTTTTATATGATAAGCAAGAACGACATAAAATATATCCATGCGCTTCGGTTGAAGAAATTTCGGATACAACATCAGGAATTTATTGCCGAAGGTTCGAAAATTGTAGGCGACCTGCTCCACTGTTCAATGGCGATTTCGGTGATTTATGCTTTGGATGAATGGATACAGGCAAATTCGGAACTCGTCCATAACGCCAAAACAATCGTTCCTGTTTCGTTTGAAGAGCTTACGAAAATCAGTTCGCTCACCACGCCCAATCAGGTGTTGGCTGTTGCTGAAATTCCGCAGAAGAAATTTGATGTCGAACTCAGTTCGAAATCCATGATAATTGCTTTGGATGACATTCGTGATCCCGGGAATCTAGGTACTATTATTCGCATCGCCGATTGGTTTGGTCATAAGAATATCGTCTGCTCGAAAAGTTGTGTTGATGCGTATAATGCTAAAACTGTGCAGGCAAGTATGGGCTCTATTGCGCGTGTGCATATCTTTTATGAGGATTTGAAACGTGTGATGAAAGATACTGCTGTGCCTATCTATGGTGCTTTTCTCGAAGGAAACATCGTGTATGACGAAAGATTTGCTGCGCATGGTTTTCTGCTCATCGGCAACGAAGCCAACGGCATTTCTGCTGAAATTGCTGCGCTTGTTACCCACAAGATATTTATCCCATCGGGCAACGAAGCCGAAACACATGCGGAGTCATTGAATGCATCGATAGCTACAGCCATTATCTGCTCGGAGATGCAGCGTCAATCTCTTATTCATCTCAATCAAAACCCATGAAATATTATGTAATTGCCGGTGAAGCATCGGGCGACCTTCATGCTTCTAATTTGATTCGAGAGATAAAACAAAACGATGCGCAGGCTATTTTCCGCTGTTGGGGTGGGGATTTGATGCAAGGGCAAGGTGTGGAAATCGTTAAACATATCAGAGATATCTCTTTCATGGGATTTGCTGAGGTTTTACTGCACTTGCGAACCATTTTAGGTAATCTGCGATACTGCAAACATGACATCCTGAGCTTTCAGCCTGATGTGCTCATCTTGGTGGATTATCCCGCTTTCAATCTGC
>CAIOJS010000030.1 GCA_903858655.1 uncultured bacterium
AAATGGTTCTTTGTTTTTTTTATTTTAGTGGAAGAGTGTAAAAAGTCAGAGCAAGAAGATTTCTAGTAACAGCTAGAAAGTTTTTAGTAGCACCTAGAAAGTTTCTAGTAACAGCTAGAAGATTTCTAGTAACAGCTAGAAGGTTTCTAGTAACAGCTAGAAGATTTCTTGTAGCAGCTAGAAAGTTTCTAGTAACAGCTAGAAGATTTCTAGTAACAGCTAGAAGATTTCTAGTAACAGCTAGAAGATTTCTAGTAACAGCAAGAAATCTGCACTACATGGCATTTTACAAAATAATACTAACAAAAAATAGTCAGCTTATAACAAAAAATAAATATATAACAGTTTAAATAATAACAATTTATAAATTATTAAAATCATGACAAACAAAAATTTTATCCCAGGACCAAATGGAAAGTTCAATGACTTCCAAAATACATTAATTGCCTTTATCCTAGCCAATATGTCAGGTTGGGGACTGCCCGTTGCAGCTGCAGCCGAATTCTTGTTATTATCTGCCACTGCAGGCAAAAAAAAGATGCGTTGGGATGCTATTTGGGCAATAATACTCACCAAGGCTTTCACGCATCCTCAAGAAGTGGAACTGTTGGCAGCACGTAAAGATTATGAATATGGACGTAAAGACGACCCAACCGACACAAGCATCCGTTTGTTTATTACACGCTACATTCGCAACAACCCAAAAGTGTCCGATGAACAAAAAGCTGAAATGGGACTTACCGTTCCCGATTTAGTAAAAACCCTAAGTACGCATGTATTCGTAGGCAACAACCTCGTGGGTACTGTTAGCTGGGGCGAACATTTGGTGCATCATAATGAAGTGGTGGTTCCCGGTCAACAAAGCAAAGCTAAGGGCGAAGGCGTTGAAAATATTCATGTGTTTATAGCTTTTACGGCTGCTAGTGTGACTGATGCTCCCGCATTAGACAAATTTGTGTTTGATGGTATGGTTAATGGTGGCATTTACAAACGTGTGTTCGGACCCGAACAAGAAGCCATGCGGGCTTGGTATTTTGTGCGCATGATGATGAAAGGCAAAGATGGAAAATACAGTGCGCCGAGCGAAATTTGGCAATCAGTGATTATGTAGGAAATGAGATTTTATTAATAAGAAAATGAAAAGCCTGCTCGATAGAGTAGGCTTTTTTATTGTTCTATTGCTCTATTGTTTTATTGTCATTTGCTTAGTGTTCCTAAGTGTTCTCAGTGTCTCCGTGGTTTTTTTACCACAAGTTACACAAGCTTAAAAAACACAAAGCCCGCCTGACCGGACGGGCAGGAACACCATGTTTTTTTATTCAGCGTTAATCTGCGTTTTCTGTTGGAAACCAAAACTGAGTAGCACCATAAAAAAACAACTGTACTTGGAAGTGTCACAATACAGCTTCAAATGTTTTCCATAAATAATTAAATTTGTATCCTTAAATTTATCACATAAAAAAAGAAGAACCACACAGGTGATTCTTCTTTTTATAGTATCAAAGGAAAACTTTATACTGCCAAGCGTCTATCGAATCAGCGTAACCGTTCCGTTGAGTTCTTTTTCTTTCACTTGATTCTTTACATGCAACACCCAGAAATAAGTACCTTCAGCAGCGGGTTTGCCGGCAATTGTGCCATCCCAAAGCTCCGTTGGCGATGAAGAAGTGTAAACCGTTTTTCCCCAGCGGTTAAACACCAAGAGCGTATAATCGGGAAATCCCAAAGAAATAACTTTAAAGAAATCGTTGATACCATCTCCATTGGGCGTAAACACATTGGGCACTGTTACGTCATCCTTAATCGTCATGGTTAAGGATGCTGTGTCAATACAATTGTTAGGTGTGGTGACGGTCTGAATCACCAAGAAGGTGCCGGCTTGCTCATACGCATAAACAGGGTTCTGCACATTAGAGCCCGGTCCTTCGCCAAAGTTCCAACTCCAAGCTAAATTTGTTCCGATACTTTGGTCGGTGAAGGTGATAGGCGTGCCCGCAACAATGTTGTTTTGGTCAGCACTAAAACCTGCGATGGGTGTTGGATACACTTGGAATGTCTGTGAATAAGCATAGGTACATCCGCTGGCAAAGGTAACGGTCAACACCACGATTTTTGGTCCCGGAACCAGATAAGTATGCGGCGGCGGATTTCTAACGGTGCTATGTGTGCTGCCGTCGCCGAAATCCCAATTCCACACTGTAACGCTATCCGTGTTACCCACAAGATGATAAGCTACATCCATGGAGCATGGATTCAATATTTCAATTTGTAACACAGGAGGTATGGTAACCATATTCGTGTGCGTATAAGAATAGGTGCATACACCTATCGTTATGGTCAAAGTAACATCATAGGTGCCATCGGCGCTATAGAAATGCGATGGATTTTGCAGGTTGGAAGTACCCGTATCGCCAAAGTCCCAATGCCAGGAGGTTATTGTACCTGTGGCTGTAGATATATCGGTGAAATGCACCGTAGTGGTATCTTTACATGTACCGCCAAAACCTGTGAAAGTGAAATCAGGATAACCGATAATCACGTGTACCGAATCGGGGGATGTAACGTTGAGCGAACAATTGTGGACGGTATCAGTCAGAATCACCATGGGCAAATAGGCGCCACCAACATAATAGGTATGTGATGGGTCTTCAACGGTAGCCGTTGGTCCATCGCCAAACAACCACAAATAGGTGTCTGTGCTTTGTGTGGTGGCATTAAAATCTACTGTAAGCGGTGAACAACCACTGGTGGGAGTAAAACTAAAAGTACCTGTAGGTCCGTAAATATGTATAAAGCCGGGTTTGGTGATAGAATCTGTACAGCCATCAGTGTTGACGACAGTCAACTGCACATTATACAAGCCTGAATTGTTATAAATATGCTGTGGATCTTCGATGCCTGAATGATTACTGCTGCTACCGCCCGCTTCACCAAACGACCAATACCACGAAACAACATCAGCAGATGACGTATCTGTAAAGTTCACAACCAATGGCGGACAATTCGCCGTTAAAATATTCGAAGTAAAATTGGGTACAGGGCGCGAAATCCGTATTGGTTTGCTTATTGTGTCGGAACAACCGTTGGAATCCGTCACGGTGAGTGTAACGTATTTCACTATTGTTGAAGTTACATTAAAACTATGGGTAGGATTCGCTAGGGATGAGGTTGGACTTCCATCACCAAAATTCCAATGATAAGTGATGTTGCCACCTGTTGATAGATTCGTAAAACTTACAGGATCGCCATTGCAGGCTATAGAATCGCTGGTGAAATCAGCCACGGGTTTTGTTACAGTGATATAGAAATACTTTGTTTTGGTACTGTCGCAACCTCGCGAATCGGTCACAATGAGCGCCACTGTGTAAACTCCGGGTATTGTATAGGTATGATTAGGACTTGCTGTATTATCCGTTCCGCCGTCTCCAAATACCCATGAATATCCTGTAATCGTGGCAGGAGAAATGGCAAAGGATTGGTTGGTAAAATGTACCGTTAAGGGTGCGCAACCTTGAGTGATGTTTGCTGTAAATCGCGGAGAAGGTACGGGAAAAACGGTAATAAGAAGTGGTTTGGTGATACTGTCAGAACATCCCAAGCCATCAGTAACATGTAGATGGATTGAAAAAGTCCCCACGCTGTCAAATTGATGATTAATCCCAAAACCTATACCCGAAGTGCCATCGCCAAAATTCCAATTCCAAGAAGCCACGTAGGTGTTGGCAGTAGAAGTGCTCATAAAAGCAATGACTCCGTGCTGACAAATAGTGTTGTTGCCTTGTATAAAATCGGGAACTAAATGCGAAATTTTAATAAAATCAAATTTTGTCAGCGTATCTCGACATCCATTGGGGTTGGTCACAATGAGCGTGACCGTGTCGAAGGCTTCATTATTGTAAATATGCGTTGGGTTTTGCAGGCTAGATGTGCTTCCATCGCCAAATTGCCATTGCCATGTGGTGGCTAAAATAGATTCATCGGTAAAATGTACAGTTAATGGCACCGTGCAACTTTGAACAGGCGTTGCTGAAAACAATGGCTTTGGAGGTTTCACATAAATATAATCATTCTTCCGCATCGTGTCGGCGCAACCATTGTGAGCCACGATGAGCTGTACATAGAAATAACCCGTGTCTGTAAAAACATGATGTGGGTTTTGTAAATCAGAATTACCATTTCCACCAAAATCCCAATGCCATTCGTTCACAAAACTGCTCGACAAATCATGAAAGATAGCATTAAACTTATGACAACCTATGGTATCATCAGCATAAAAATTTGCAGTAGGTTTCATCCCTACCTTCACTGTATCATAATGTATGGTAAAACATCCCGAAGCATCCAAAGCATTAAGAGAAACTATATAAATCCCAGGAGCAGTATATACATGTGTTGGATTTGTCAGATTACTTGTTGGAGGACCATCACCAAAATTCCAGATTCGGTTGATGATGGGGCTTATGCCGGTGGTTGCGTCTGTAAAGTTAACCGTCAGCGGGTAGCAACCTCTGTTTGGTGACATAGTAAAATTTGTAACGGGTGGGCTAATCGTTATGTAATTATTTTGCACTGTAGTGCCAACGCAACCATGATTATCGGTCACAGAAAGCGTAACAGCAAAGATGCCGATTGTATTGTAAGTGTGAACCGGATTTTGCACCGTGGTGTCGTTTCCATCGCCAAAGCTCCAATTCCAAGCCGTGGCTCCCGGCACATTGCATGTGAATGGCACATTGACGGGTGGGGCGCAGGCAAGAAAAGGTGTTGGTGTGGATGTGAAAGTCACCGTAGGCAAAGCAAACACGGTGATGTAACTGGTTCTTATCAATGTGTCGCTACATCCACTGGGATTTGTAGCTATTAGCGTCACGGTGTAAACTCCAGGGGAGGTATATTGATGAGATGGGTTTTGCGTAGTATAAACAGTAGGTCCATCACCAAAAGTCCATGCCCAACTTGTTGCATTCGGACCCGATGTGTTGGTAAAGTTTGCTGTGAACGGAACACAACCCGATGTGGTGGGTGCACTAAAGTTTGCCGTGAACACATTGGAAGAGATATTAACAAGATGAGAAACTGTATCAGCACAACCTCCGGGATTCACAATTAAGGTTACCAAAAAATTCCCCGAAGCGTTGAAAGGATGAATAGGGTTTTGTAATGTTGAGGTTGGTGCATTATTAAAATCCCAAAGCCATGAAGTACCGGAAGGTGAACTTGTATTGGTGAACGCTACATTAATAGGTAGATTGCAGGGAGTAGGACTTACAAAAGTGAAATTAGCATGTGGTTTGGCTGATACATTGATATAATCGGGTTTGGTAAGAGTTTTTGTACAGCCATTTCCATCTGTTACGGTGAGTGTAACGGGCCACAATCCCGACAAAGTATAGGTGTGACACCAATTTTGCAAGGCGCTCGACCCTCCATCTCCAGAGTTCCAGGCATACGTAGTGATAGGTGCGCTACCGGGGGTTGAGGTGTTAGTAAAACAAACATTTAATGGTGCGCATCCTGCTGTTGGAGTTCCAGTGAAGCTAACATTGGGCAATTGAAACACCGTGATAAATGCCGGTTTTGTGAATGGCGTTGACGTGCCTGACCCATTGGTTGAGGTAAGCGTCACGTTATAGGTGCCCGCTGTGGTATAATAGTGCGTCGGGTTTTGAGAATAATTATGAACACCATCACCAAAATCCCAATCCCAATAGTTTGGGGAATTGGTGGAAAGGTCGTGAAACACCACCATCAGTGGAGCACATCCGCTGGTAACGTTTGCTGAAAAATTCGCGCTAGGCACCTGACCATAAGTCGTCTTAAAAAGCAATACGAGTATTGCAATGAAGTAGATTTTTTTCAAGAGGTTTGTTTTTTAATATTTGTGCACAAAAATATAAATAAATGACGTAATAATAATAAAAAAGGTTGCTTTTAACCAAATATTTTTTCTTGCGCTATCAAACTCGACGAACTCACAAGAAGTTTTTTATGCCTATAAAACGTAATTTTCGGAATAAACTTGGGTTTTTATAAGTAATTTTGCCGAAAAAAAAATATTGAGTTTACTTGAAATTATATTAATCGGCATGGGTTTAGCCATGGATTGCTTTGCTGTAGCGGTTTCATGGAGTGTTATCAAAAAAGAAATCAAATTTTTTGAGGCATTAAAAATCGGAATATATTTTGGATTCTTCCAAGCCATCATGCCTGTGGCTGGGTGGCTGTTGGGACTTTCGTTCAAAGAATATATTTTGGCTTTCGACCATTGGATTGCTTTTGGCACACTTGGCATCATTGGACTGAAGATGGTAATAGAATCGTTTAAAACCTCAGACAAAAAAGAAATTAACGTGACAAATTTTTGGCTCATCCTTAGCCTATCTATCGCCACCAGCATAGATGCGCTTATTATCGGTGTGAGTTTTGCGTTTTTGAATGTAAACATTTTCGAAACCGTAAGTATCATCGGCATCATTACAATATTTATTTCAATGATAGGTTTCCGTATGGGTAAAAGCCTGGGAGCTGTTTTCGGCAGAAGGGCTGAATTGATAGGTGGATTAGTGCTCATCGGCATCGGAACAAAAATATTAATCGAACATCTTATTCATTAAAACTATGGCAAAAATTCGTTTGACAAAAGAATTCAAATTCGAAATGGCACATGCCCTACTGGGCTATGACGGACCCTGCAAAAACATCCACGGACATTCCTATTATCTTTATGTGACAGTGATTGGTGATACAATCTCAGATCCAAAATCGCCTCAAACGGGCATGGTGATGGATTTCACGGATTTAAAAATTATCATCAACAGCGAAATCACTGACCGCTTGGACCATGCGTTGGCATTGAATGAAAACACGCCGCCGGAAATCATCCATTCGTTGACCGCTTTCGACAATTTGGTGCTCCTGCCCTATCAACCTACCTGTGAAAATATGTTGATAGACTTTGCCCAGCGGATTCAAGGGAAATTACCCCCGCATATCAAGCTGTTTCGCCTGAAACTTTGCGAAACGGTTACCTCATCTGCTGAGTGGCTTGCGGAAGATAATTTGTAAATCAATAAAAATTTATAAAACATAGAGGACGCTTTCGTAGTGAACTCAAAAATGAGAATTATTTTATCCCAAGCTGCCGAAACTGCAAGCATTCCTATTTCTAAATAGAATTAGTTCTCGGATGAAGTTTAAAGCCCACCAAATCTATCTATTAGATAAATATTCCGATTCGAAATGCAAACATAAAAAATTTTTACACGCACATAAATAATTTTTACACGCACATTTCAATTCGTAACACGCACATTTCAATTCGTAACACGGGCATTTCAATTCGTAACACGCACATTTCAATTCGTAACACGGGCATTTCAATTCGTAACATGCACATAAAAAATCTTTATACGCACATAAAAAATTTTACATGGACATAAAAAATTTTTACACGGACATAAAAAATCTTTACACGCACATTTCAATTCGTAACATGCCCAACCCAATTTTTCAAAAGTCTTATCCATAAAGCGTGTATCAACGGCGCGGGCGAAATCAAAGA
>CAIOJS010000031.1 GCA_903858655.1 uncultured bacterium
ATGCACAGAGGTAAATGCTATATTGTTCTATTGTTAAATTGTTTTTTTCTTAGTGTTTCTAAGTGCTCTTTGTCCTGTCCCGTACTGGAAGTCGGGAGTCTCCGTGGTAAAAAAAGCTTGGTATTTGGAGCTTTAAATGACCACCAAATGACCATTAATGACTACCAAATGACCATCAATGACAATAAATGACCACCTAATGACCATCAATGACAATCAATGACCACCAAATGACAACTTAATGACTATCCTAATCCTCCTTCGCGTCCGTAGCGATATCCTTCATCTGCGGCGATTCCCACACTTGATAGCTGCCTTTTTCGTCGGTGAAAATGAGATAGACTAAGAGTTCGGGATGGGTCTTGAGAAACTCCTTGGTTTTGTCCAAACCCATCACCATAAACGAAGTGGCATAAGCATCGGAGGTGATACAATCCGCCGCCAACACGGTAGCACTCAGGAGGGTGTTGTGGGCAGGGTAGCCCGTCTTCGGGTTGATTTCGTGGGAATAGCGGATGCCATTTTCGATATAAAACTTACGGTAGTTGCCCGAAGTGTTGAGCGATTTGTTTTCAATTTTCACTATGGCTCTCAGGGGGTTGTCGCCGTCGGGGTTGTCAATAGGCTTTTCGATGCCCACTTTCCAATTGCTTCCATTGGGTTTTTTGCCTTTGGCATACACCTCGCCGCCTATCTCCACGATATAACTCTCGATATGTTTCTTGTCTAAGAGTTGCGACACCAAATCCACCGAATAGCCTTGCGCCAAGGCATTAAAATCGAGGGTGATGCGTGGGTCTTTCTTGATGACTTTGCCGTCTTTTATTGCTACAAATTTATAGCCGATAAACTTCAACAAACTATCCACCATGGTGCTATCCATCTTGGCTTTTTTCTTGAAACTAAAGCCCCAACCTTTCACCAAAGGTCCCACCGTGCAATCGAAAGCGCCATCCGTTGCCTTCGAAACCTCCATAGATTTGCGAAAACATTCCAAAAAATAGGCATCCAACACCACCGTGGGGTCGTTGTCGTTCACGCGACAAATGATAGAAGTGGAATCATAAAGCGACACCGATTTGTTGAAAGCATTCAGAAGCGTGTCAATTGCCTGAGCGAAATAGCGATTTTCTTTGTCGAAATAGGTGATATGATAGGTGGTGCCTTGTGCATTACCACTGATTCTGATAGGTTCTTCTTGAGCGAAACTGCGCAAGGCAAGCGCCGTGAGTAGTCCGAAAACGAGGATAATTTTGTTCATTTTTGTTTATGTTTAATTTGAAAAGATAAAATAGAGTTCACTTCGATAAGTCACAATTTTGCCACAAAGACACTAAGACTCCAAGAAACACGAAGTTTAAAAAGTTTTTCATTTAGAGCAATACCGCTTTGTGATTCTTTGTGTCCTTGTGTCTTCGTGGCAATTATTTTCTTAGTGTTTTGCGGGGTAGGCTCAAAATTAGATATTATTTGCGACCCCACCAAATATGAGGGTATTATTTTTTGATTATCATGAAAAATAGCAGCAACAGGAGGCATCACAACACGATATCTTGGTTGCGTATCCGCATCAATTGATTCCAAGTCCACACCAACACACTTACCGCAAGGGTAATGCCCACAAACCAACAACACAATTGCCATCCTCGTTGGGTGAGATATAACCAAGTGGCGAGGTTGCCGATGATGATCCATTGAAACACATAAAAGGCGGTAACATTCTTGCCCACCCATCGCAGATATACCAAGACCCAAGCCCTTCGGGAAAGCGCGTTGACTTTGTGTAAAAGCCCATACCAAACCAAGCAGAACGCCACTATCCATACATAAAGAAATATGTTGTGATGATAATAGAAGGGCAAGTCAACAATGTTAGGTGCTGCCAAAAAAGCAGTAGCCCCCACGGCTGCCAAACCTAAGAGGAATAACCATCTGCCTTGCTTTTCCACAAAGAGTTTCACCGTGGCGCGTTCGCCTAAGATAAAAAGCACGCAACCCGTCAAAGGATATGCCACCCACGGAAACAAAGGGAAATAAGACCAAGCATAACTTCCTCCCAAAAATGCCATCAGGTAAGCAGCCTTGCCGGGGACAACGAAACTGTAATCGAAAAAGGGAAACAACACGGCAAGGAGAATACCAATTATATAAGGTATAAGATTTCGGGCGAAAGCATAACGAAACAAGGCAATCAGCATGATGCTTATCCCTGCCAAGGGGAGAATATCCACGCCGAAAACAAATTTCCACGGGTCTATGTCGAGCGTGCCGAAAGCGATACGCAACAACACATGCACATTCAGCAACACATTCAGCCCAAAGCCCAACAGCAGGAGTTTTGCTCCGCGCCATAGTTGCATGCCAAAGGTCTTGCTCGATTGCATGGCAAAATAGCCCATGATCAACATAAAGATAGGAGCAGCAGGAGCACCGCCACCAAAAATCAAGAGCTTCCCAACGAGGCTTCCTGATTGGCTTTCCATGGCAAACAACTCCATGAGATGCACCTGAACCATCAGCATCACCGCTACACCTTTCACCAAATCGGACGTCGAGTTTCTCATCTGAAAATTTTCGGCTAAATTAATACTACTATACTATCAGTTCGTATCTCGTTAAAAGGAAAAGCAATAATTTTGCAGCGCCTGAAGAAATACGTATTGATTTTTAAACTTCAATAGCCCCTAAATATTGTTTATTCTGTAAAGATAAATAGGAAGGCAAGATTTTGAATGATTATTAATCAACTGAAAACGATGTGATTTTAAATTATTTTTAAGATTCCTATAGGGTAAAATCCCTTTCATGTGTACTATTTGCATAAAACAAGAGTTTTAAACTATTCTTTAAGCTAAAACAGAAATTATACTTATGAAAATCAACAAGAACTTAGCCATCAGCGAAAATGGCTTTTGCTTAAACCCCGTGACGGGCGAATCGTTTTCCATCAATCCTATTGGTGCCGAAATCATTCAACTGTTTAAGGCGGGCATGACTTCCGAAAAGGTGGTCAAAGAGCTTTGCACCTCTTATAATATAGATGAAGCCACTATGGAACGTGACTTATATGACTTTGTCAATGTGTTGAAACATCACCAACTGATACAAGCCGATGAAAAGAACTAAAATCACCGTAGGCGTAACGGGCATCAATCCCATTGACAGTCCGGGTCCGGGCATACCCGTCATCCGCGGCATTCGCGATTCTGTGGAGATGGAGTCGCGCATCATAGGTCTTTCCTATGAGTCGCTCGACCCGGGTATCTACATGCACGAGTTGGTGGACAAAACCTATCAGTTGCCCTATCCTTCGGCGGGCGCTGACCGTTTGCTCGACCGTTTGGAATATATTCAATCCAAAGAGCATTTGGATGTCATCATTCCCAACTTGGATGCGGAGTTGTATTCCTTCATCAAATTAGAACCTCAGTTGAAGCAAATGGGCATTCACATGTGTCTGCCAACGCTGTTTCAATTTGAAGAACGTCATAAATTCCATCTCGATGAATTCGGAAAGAAGTATGACATCCCTGTTCCCAAAAGCAAAACCATTTATGCGCCCGAAGAGGTCTATGGTTTGGAAAAGGATTTTATGTATCCTGTCGTCATCAAAGGGAAATTCTACGATGCCGGCATAGCCCACAACCCCGAACAGGCGAGAACCTACTTTAATAAGATAAGTGCCAAATGGGGATTGCCTATCATCGTGCAACAATTTGTTATGGGAAATGAGTACAATGTGGTCGGTTTGGGCGATGGAAAAGGCAACACCATAGCGGCAGTGCCGATGCGCAAACAGTTTATCACCGACAAAGGGAAAGCATGGGCGGGTATCTCCATTGATGAAAAAATCTTATTGGATATGACTCGCAAGTTCGTGAAAGCCACCAAATGGAAAGGCGGCTTCGAACTCGAGCTGATGAAAGATGCCAACGGGAAATACTTTTTGTTGGAAATCAATCCGCGTATCCCTGCTTGGGTATATTTAGCGGTTGGCTGCGGGCAAAACATCCCCGAAGCCTTGGTGAAATTGGCAATGGGCAAAAAGGTGGAGCCTTACACCGACTATGCCATAGGCAAAATGTTTGTCCGTTATTCTTATGATATGATAGTGGACATTAGCGAATTTGAGAAAATAACAACTTTAGGAGAACTTTAAAAAAAAAACAACATGGAAAAGAAAAAATATGAACGTCCGGTACTAAAAAAACTTGATACCGGTATGCCCAATAAATTCGGAATGCGTTCGGAATACACACCCAAAACACATATTGATGGCATTGCTGTCAGCGATTTGGCAAAGGAATACGGTTCGCCGCTCTTTGTGATTTCGGAAAGCACGCTGCGCAACACCTTTCAACAGGCGAAACGTGCCTTCACGACGCGCTATCCCAAGGTGCAGTTTGCTTGGTCTTATAAAACCAATTATATGAACGCCGTGTGCTGTGCCTTTCATCAGGAAGGTTCGTGGGCGGAAGTCGTGTCGGGTTTTGAATATGACAAAGCCATCGCGAATGGTGTCAGTGGCAAGAAGATCATCTTTAACGGTCCCGACAAAACGGAGGAAGACCTGAAGAAAGCCATCAACAACGACTCCCTGATACATATTGACCATTTGGACGAGCTTTATACCATCATTGATATGGCTACATCCATGAACAAAAGACCGCGGGTAGCCATCCGCGTAAACATGGACACAGGCGTTTATCCTATGTGGGATCGCTTTGGCTTTAATTATGAAAACGGTCAAGCGTGGGATGCGCTCAACAAGATTATGCGTTCCGAAAAGTTGGAACTTGTGGGCTTGCATTGCCATATAGGCACCTTTATGTTGTCGCCGGGGGCGTATGCTGTGGCGGCTACCAAGCTCACCGATTTAGCCATCAGCCTACAAACTAAGTTTAACCACGACATAAAATACATTGACTTGGGCGGAGGTTTCACCTCCAAAAACACCCTGAAAGGTTCTTACCTCCCGGGTTCGGATACCAATCCGACTTTTGATGATTATGCAGAAGCTATCACCTCGGTGTTAATCAACAGCAATCTCCGTCAGGATAAGCTTCCCACTTTGATACTCGAAACAGGACGGGCTTTGATAGATGACGCCGGCTTCTTGGTGGGTTCTGTTATTGCCAACAAAAGACTGTCAACAGGCAAGAGAGCTACAATTTTGGACTTCGGTGTCAACATCATGTTCACGGCTTTTTGGTATGACCATAAGGTTTCTCCCGCTCAGGAATTCACACATTATGCAGAAGATACGGTTTTATACGGACCTTTATGTATGAATATTGATGTGGTACGTGAAAATATTAGCTTACCTTTGCTGAACAAAGGAGACCATTTGGTGGTACATCAAATGGGTGCTTACAACATGACGCAGTGGATGCAATTTATCACCCTGCGCCCGAAAATCGTGATGATAGATATGGACGAAAGAGTCCACATCATCCGCGATAACGAAACCTTGGAGAGCATCACAGGACCCGAACGGACTCCCGATTATTTAAAAAAGTTCGAATTATAACTACATGGCATTAGCTTTCAGTATTTCCCCTACCCTCAACAAGGGACGCAGCCTCTTTCCGCAGTTTGTGAAGAGTATATTGAACAGCTATACCCAAATCTTTTTCTCTAACAATCTTGTTTTCGCGCTGATACTGATATTCGTCACCTTCATCGATTGGGTGGCGGGTTTCAGCGGCGTTTTGTGCGTGGTGTTGACCAATCTGATGGCGTATATCATCGGATTCAATCGCAAGAATATCATATCCGGTGCCTATGGTTTCAATAGTTTGCTCACGGGTTTGGCGTTGGGCAGCTATTATCAGTTGAACTCGCAGTTTCTGTTGATACTCGTCTTTGCGTCCATGCTATCCTTGTTTTTCACCTTATTGATGGAAGGCGTGATTGGCAAATACGGGCTGCCATTCTTGAGTATTCCGTTCTTGTTTGCCATTTGGATGCTGATTTTGGCAACACGCCAATTCACGAATCTCCAAATTAGCGAACGAGGCATCTATGTGCTCAACGATTTGCAAGCTTTGGGCGGTCAAGGCTTGGTGCGCCTCTATGTGTGGTTCGGGAAGCTGAACATCCCCATGTTTTGGGTGATATATTTCCGTTCGTTGGGGGCTATCTTCTTCCAATATCATGTGTTTGCGGGGATGTTGATGGCTTTGGGTCTGTTGATTTATTCGCGCATCGGCTTCTTGCTGTCTTTGATGGGTTTCTTTTCCGCTTATTGGTTTTATTCTTTCATCGGGGCTGATATTAGTGCATTAAACTATAATTATATCGGCTTCAATTTCATTCTAACTGCCATTGCAATTGGAGGTTTCTTCGTAATTTCAAGCAAGCATTCCTTCTTATGGGTGTTGCTGTTGGTGCCATTGATTTCAATCACGATTACGGCTGCAACGGCTATCATGAATCTCTATCAACTGCCCATATATTCTTTGCCATTCAATGTCATAGTGCTTTTGTTTCTCTATGTGTTGAAGTTCCGCGAACGTTTCTACGATAAGCCGCAGATGGTGTTGATTCAACATTATTCCCCGGAAAAGAATCTCTATCTGCAACATAACAACAAAGAACGCTTCCGCAAGTCATACTACTTCCCGTTTTCCTTACCCTTTTGGGGAGAATGGAAGGTGACGCAGGCACACAACGGCAGTATCACGCACAAAGGCGATTGGAAGCAGGCATGGGACTTTGAGATAGCTGATACCAAGGATGTATTGTTTCAGGGAAGCGGCATGTCGGTGGAGGATTATTATTGTTATAACAAACCCGTGATAGCTCCCTTGGCGGGCGTGGTAGAGGAGGTTGTGGATGGCATTGACGATAACGCGATTGGCGACGTGAACACCGATGACAATTGGGGCAACTCTATCGTTATCAAACATGCCGAAGGGCTTTACTCCAAGACCTGTCATCTCAAGAAAGACAGCTTCAAAGTGCAGAAAGGCGACACGCTGAAGAAAGGCGACATCATGGCATATTGTGGAAACTCGGGGCGTTCGCCGCAGCCGCACATCCATTTTCAGTTGCAAGCAACGCCATTCATCGGGTCGAAGACATTGGATTATCCCTTGGGGCATTATATTCTGAATACCGACAAGGGCTTCACCTTGCAGTCGTTTGAGAAACCCTCAGAAGGCGACAAAATGACCGCGGTGGAAAAGAATCAAACCCTATACAAAGCCTTCCATTTCATTCCCGGGCAGCAGTTTCAGTTTTCGACCGTCATGGCTAACGGAAAAACCAAGAATTACACGTGGGAAGTGGTGGCAGATATCTATAACTCGACCTATATATGGTGCGCAACCACCAAGTCGAAGCTATATTTTAAGAGCGACGACGACATGATGTATTTCACCGCCTTCGAAGGGAAGCGCCGTTCGTTGCTGTTCTATTTTTATCTGACAGCTTACAAGGTGCTTTATGGATATTATAAAGATATCGAATTGAAAGACACCTTCCCCGTGGATACACTCAACAGCGGTTTGCTGATTTTGCTGCAAGACTTCGTAGCGCCCTTCTTCATGTTCCTCAAGACGAACTATCTTCTGAAATACGTGAGCAAAACCGACGACTTCTCCGATATTAGCATCGTGTTGAACTCACAAGTGGACATCAAGATAGGCGGGGTGAGGATGCAGCGCTATGAGGGCGAAATGCTGATACATAAAGACCGTATAACACAATTTTCGGTGAGCCATAAGAACAAAACGATGGTGGCAACCGCTATTCCAACTAACATAAAATGAAAAAGAATCAATTGACATATTACCTGATAGGGCTTTTAGCCATTATGGGGATGACGCATCGGCTTCATGCGCAGGAGGCTCCTACCTTTCGCTCTGTGGATGCAAAAACCTATCACTATTTCTTAGACCAAAAGTGGGACTCCTTGGTCGCCGTGGGCAAAACGGCTCTCAAAAGTGATATTGATTATTATTATCTTCGCATCCGCCTCGGCATTGCCTATTTCAACAAAGGAAAATACGCGAAAGCGATACAGCATCTGCAGAAAGCAACCAAATTTAACTCAGGCGATAGCACCGCCTTGGAGTATATGTATTATGCCTATAGGAGCTACAATCGCCCCTTGTATCAGAGCCATATCGCGAAGCAACTAAAAGAAAGTGCACGGCAGCGCATTTTGAAACAATTTCCCTTGTATCGCAACTCCTTTTCACCGGAGGTAGGATATCAAGGGGATAATAAACTTGCGTATGTATATAATCCGAGTTTAGGGGTGCTGCAGTTTGATTTGCCTCAAAGTTTTATGTTCTTCGGATTGGATTATAAACATTATTTCGGGGGCATAGCGCTTAATGCTACCTACGAGTATTTCGACAGTCGGAGGATGAAAGAAACCATAACACCCTTGAGTACTATAGATGAAAAATATAATGTGGCGGAGCATCACTTTTATGTCAATACGGAAATCTCTTCCAAAAATAAGTTGACCATAGTGCCTGCGGTGCACTATCAGTTGCTTAAATATACCAAGACATCACCCCTATGGAATGCCACAGATAGTCTCTACACCTTTCCGTTGACTAATTACTCCTACAATAATATCATCGCCTCTCTCGGTTTATATAAAGATATAAGCACCGTTTCGCTTGGTTTGGCGGCTTCCTTTTCACGTTTGTATAATAAAAACATCTTTCAAGCTACGGGACAAATCACTTGGTTTCCCTTGGGTAATTTGAATCTTTATTCCACTACCACTTTAGCATATATGATATTCCCCGGGGCAAGTAACGGATATAAGCGTGCTAAAGGAGCTGTTCAACAGACTATTGCTTCCACCAATGGAGATAAGAGTCACGCCGTCATAGAAGAAGCTATCGGCGGGAAGGTGACAAAAAATTTGTGGATAGAGGCGCAAGGTGCCTTCAATGGTTTGCGGGGATATAATAAAGCAAACGCTACCGTCGTTTTCAATAATCCCGAGCAGGTGAAGTATATGATAGGGCTGACGGGGGTTTATGAAGTCTCGAAAGTGTTGGAACTTACCATAGGCTATCAATTTTCTCAAAAAAACATAACAGAAACATATTATTATGGAATTATTCCAACGATAAGCACTCAATCAAATAATAGTAACTCAATTTACGCAGGATTAAAATGGAAACTTTAAAAATGAAAACACGAATCGCAGCCATCATCATCGTGGTGATGCTGTTTGCGCAACGCGGCATGGCGCAAGACAATGCAGCAGCCCTACAAGAGGCATTCAGCAGTAGCTACACGCTCGAAAAATCGGGCGATTATCCCAAAGCCATCGAAGCGCTGCGGAAGGTGTATGACGAAAAGTCCTATGAACTCAACCTACGCTTGGGTTGGCTCACCTATATGGCGGGAAATTTCACCGAGTCAACGGCTTACTACCAAAAAGCCATCGCTTTGATGCCTTACGGGATAGAAGCTCGTTTCGGAATAGTGTATCCCGCTTCGGCTTTGGGCAATTGGGACCAAGTGGCAACGCAATATCTCGAGATATTGAAAACCGACCCCCAAAACACCTCCGCCAATTATAAGTTGGGATATATTTATTATGGCAAAGCCGAATACAGCAAAGCACTTCCCTATTTCGAGAAGAACGTGAACCTGTATCCCTTCGACTACGACTCTTTGCTGATGTTCGCTTGGACCAATTATCGCTTGGGCAAATTGCGCGAAGCGAAAATACTGTTCAACAAAGCTTTGCTCAATCATCCCAAAGACGCTTCCGCCTTGGAAGGCTTGGGATTGATCAAGTAGGAAGGGATGCCTTGTTGGCATCCTATTTTAAGAGTATTCTCTTATGCTTTGCGATAACGCATCCGTAAGAGTATAGACGAACCTTGCTGTCGAAATATACTCGTTGAGATTTTAGGTGCGTTTTATTTCTGTTGATATGAGATGGGAACATTATGCATATAGTCAAACTGCTTTACAAGCAAAATGGTGAACGCTTTACGGAAGTTTTCTGCAGTTTGTATCATCTTATCTTTCTCATTAAGAGATTCTTTCAAAGCATGAATTGTTATAGATGAAAGAAGCCTGAGGCTAAGTTTACTCAGAATTGCCCTAGTCCTAGCCTGACTAGAGCTAGTCCTAGCCTGACTGAAACCGGAACTAGCCTGACTAGAACCGGAACTAGCGTGACTAGAACTGGAACTAGCGTGACTAGAACTGGAACTAGCCTGACTGAAACCGGAACTAGCCTGACTGAAACTGGAACTAGCGTGACTAGAACTGGAGCTAGCCTGACTAGAACTGGAGCTAGCCTGACTAGAGCTGGAGCTAGCCTGACTAGAGCTGGAGCTAGGCTGACTAAAACTGGAGCTAGCCTGACTCGGGCTAGAGTAGAGCAGACTTGCTCCCGCTGAAAGTTTCATGGATACGGTTCGTACTTCGCGATTACTGTTCAAGGTATAACTGGATTTTTTTTATTGCTACGGAAGAAAAAATTGCATTGATATAGTTCTATAAAAGAAAAAGACGTAATTTTGTAAATCGAAACGAAAACCGAATGGCGTCGGATGGGGGTTCGATGGAAGTATAAATCATTAAAAGAAAT
>CAIOJS010000032.1 GCA_903858655.1 uncultured bacterium
ACACTATCATTGCAAATCCTGACCGTCATACGTATAATTTTGGACTATTGCGTGATGCTGATACTGGAAAGATACTTTCGCTTGCACCGAATTTTGATAACAATATGGCACTGATTTCTGGAGGATATCCAACAAATATAGAGCGTAAAAATGATGCACTTGTCCGTTTGTTTAATGAATTGACTGGATTTGATCCATGGCTTAAACAATATATCCCTTACCTGACCGAAGAGGATATTAAAGTAGTACTTAAAAAGATAAATATGAAAGTTAAATCAGATGTTATTGTCCGTTTTATTATGAATGGTTACAAACATATTGAGAGGTAAATACAAATGGTCGTTAGTTACAAAAAGCTCTGGAAGCTGCTAATAGATAGAGATATGAAGAAAAAAGACTTACGTGAAGCCGCCAACCTCAGTCCTTCCCTTGTTGCAAAGATGAGTAGAAATGAAAATGTCACCACCGAAGTATTGTCTCGAATCTGTGCCGCCCTCAAATGCGACATCGGTGACATTATGGAAATGATTCCGGATGAGGAGAATGTAAATAATGTCAAGTAAAAATGTAAACTATTTTCTCATGGACGGTACTCCAAGAGGAAGAATAAAATGTTCTATTAACACGTGGACTGGCATTGTTTATAGAATTCCTCGAACAGAACTTGAAAAATGTAGCGAACGCAAGGATTTATCTCAAAGTGGAGTATATTTTTTATTTGGTACATCTGAAGAATCCAGTGAGAACTATGTATATGTTGGACAAGCTGATGTGCGCAAAAACGGAAAAGGTATCTTAGGACGATTGTTGGAACACAAGAAAAATTCAGAAAAAGATTACTGGACAGAGGCAATTGTATTCACAACTTCCAATGATTTTTTAGGAGCAACCGAAATAAGCTGGCTTGAAAGTTATTTTTGTTCCTTGGCGACCAGAGCAAATCGATATATTGTTAAAAATGGTAACGAACCATCTCCCGGGAAGCCCACAGAAGAAGTAATTAGCGATTTGCAAAATTTTGCTATGTACGCAGAAATGGTAATGGGCGTTCTTGGTCATAAGGTTTTTGAACCTCTAATCAAGGTTGAAAGCAATCAAAGTAATGCAGAGCCATCTTCATTAACCGAAACTCAACTTTTCCTTGAACGAAAAAGTCGTAAAAGCAATATTCTTTTAAAAGCTTCTTGTGTACAAACATCTGAAGGTTTTGTTGTCAAGCAAGGAAGCATGATCGAAACCATAGATTCACACAGTATACCTATTGGCATAAAGGAAAAGCGAAAATATGCTATATCAGACAAAAAGATAGACAGAGAAGGTATTTTGCAAGTAGACATGCAATTTAACAGCCCATCATATGCCGCAGCCTTTGTTATTGGCGGTCACGCCAATGGATTGACCGAGTGGAAAACAGCTGACGGAATAACATTAAAAGAAATTGAACAAAGCGAGGTGACACAAACCAATGCCTGATAATCGTAAAGAGCAAGAACGTGCGGAACTTCACCGCACCATATGGAATATAGCCAACGACCTACGCGGCTGCGTGTACAGCTAGGTTTTTTAGCAGTTGTCCTTGGCATTTTGTTTTATCGATAAATATCAGAAAATATCACCGTTTATATTAACGCCTATGTTGCCGACGACAATAAAAATCTCGGAAATGTTGCTAAGTATTCAAAAGAGATACGACTGTTTAATAAGGGGAATGATTTAATTGAAGGATGACGACACAGATAAATAACAAGTATATTGAGAAATTTTGAAAGGAGGTGCGGCATGTCGTTAGAAATCCCCAAAAACGAAAATTTACTTTATTCCGATATCATCAAAAGCGACATACGGGTGAAAATGCCGAATATCCTTGAAATCTTGCTTTTGGATACCAAATGGTTTCAAGAAATACAGACCTGATGCCATCTTCGTTATATTTAATTTTATATATAAAATCATAACGAACACTTGTTGCGTTTTCAATAGATTGTCTCAAGGGGTCATTTATTTTAACCACCTTATTTTAGTTGTGGGGG
>CAIOJS010000033.1 GCA_903858655.1 uncultured bacterium
CGAAATATATGCCTTTAGTAAAACGCAATTTTTGGCAATGCCAAAAATTATTATGTAAATAATTAAGAGGGTTTGGTACATACCGCCTCATCCATTCTGAGGTTTATTAACCTGAGCCCCCCCTAATTCTCCCGCATCACATATTCATCATACTCAACTTCGAAGCGCAACTTATGTTTCGATTCTTCTTGGGCTAGTCTGAGGAATAAATTGCGCAAATCGTTGTTGGGGGCTTTGTCGGCTAAGGCAGAATACAGTTTATATGCCGATTTCTCCCTGTGCATAGCCAAAATTAATGCATCCTGATAAGTCATATCGGGTGTAGGCTTTATGTTCACCATATAATCAGAAATCTTGAGGTCAATCACCGTACCTGAAGGTCCTGTGTAAATGCCTTTTTCCTTCACCTCCATGATTTTTGATTTATGTATCATCTCATCTTTAGCGAATTCTATAAACACTTTCTCGATAGCCTCAGTGCGTGCTGTGCTTGCCAGTTCGGTGTAGAAATCAACTGCATTTTGTTCGTTCTCTATAGCGAAATCTAAAATTTCGTCAACGGAATTAAAGTCTTTCATACTCTATTTTATATTTTTAAATTATCCTGAATATTGGTCATAATCTTCATACAGTTTTTTCATAGCCATCCCTAGGTCTTCGAACTCCACGCTATGTTTTTTGCAGCCTTTGCGGGTGCAGAAGTTTATTTTGCCGCCCATGTCGAGCACCATCTCTGCCATAGGGGCTTCGCAGGTCTTGCAAAGGTCTTTGGAAGTGATTTCTGCACGGCAATACGGACATGCGAAAACGCCGATTTCGTCATTAACCAAGTTGATGTCGCAGTCGAGAAGATAACTGCCATACACCGAACTCAGATGAATGGTTCCGCGCTGTTTGCCAAACGTAATTAGCAATTTGATGCTGTCAGCATCATCAATCTTATGATTGTGGTCCATCAATGACTTTCCGCAGGTGGGACATTTAACCACCAAGGAAATGGATGTGAAGTTTTTCATACTATTAGGCTCCTTTTATATATAAGAATTATAAGATGTTTGTTATGTTATTAAAATATTAGAACGCTTTCGCGAACGCATCATCAAAATATTTCACCAAAGCGTCGCAGCCATAGTCAAAGATACGATTGGCATTATCTTCTGTGGTCTCCACAAAGTGATGCTTGGAGTTTTCGACATTCGTAGGCAACAAGGTGATGGCTTCCATCATCACATCCACTACGTCCTTCATACCATCTTTGCCAAACTCATCCATGATAGCAAACAGTTGCTCGCAGTTGTCGTATTCCACCTTTGCGGGTACTGATTTGTCAAACTTCTGAAGAACCTTTTGCGTATTCGTATAACTTCCGCCTGTTTCTATGGGGAAGGAAGCAGGCAAAATCAAATTAGCTTGCTTAGCCGTCTCCGTCATGAAATAATCCTGAACCATCACGAAGGAAGCCTTGCACAACCATTCGTTTGCACTTGTTTTATCAAAGGAACAACCGATGGGGTCTTCGCCAAAGATAAACAGATTCTTCAACATGCCTTTATCCAACATTTCTTTCTGATTCTCATTCACCGTTGATGGCAATTCATTCACCTTCCACGTAGCTTTCAATTTGTTTTGCAAGTCAGGGTTGGTGATGGAAACACCGCCAACGCCTATCTTAGCACAGATGCCCATGTCGAACAAGCCTTGTGAGTTATTTTTCTCTTTTAAGGAAACAATACCGTTGGATGTTTTGCCCAATTTGCCTGTAATCATGGCTAAATTCACTAACTCTGAACAAGCATTGGCAGAGAGTTCTTTTTCGGAGAATACTGCCACGGCATTCATTTCATTGTTATAGCCTTCGGCAAACTTCTCAATACATTCCACACAACAAACGCCTGCCTTTTTGTATAAATCCTCAAAGTTTTCTTTCAACAGATTGGCTTTATAGTCGTCAAATCCTTCGCAATTATCTTTGATGAACATGGCATTCTCCAATCCTTTTGATAAGAGATAATGATTCACTGTTCTTATAAAATAGTAGTAGGATTTCACGTGCAAAGTATGATCCACCTTATGTTCCAAACTGCTTGTTTCATGATTTGTCACCAACTCAACGGGAATACCTTTGGCGAACTTAGCATTATTGACAAAGAAACCTGCCACAGCATTATCTTTATTAATTTCAGAGCCTATCAAATAGATGCGGCTTGCACCATTCAACGTATCAAATGGCACATTCGCCTGTGCATTCTTGAAATATCCGCCTCCACGACCTAAATAGTGGAAGCTCGTGATATTATTTGTCTTTGCCCCTACCCGTGCAAGCTTCTGAACAAGATACATCTCTTCGTTCGACAAACGAGCACCTGCATAGAAAGCATTTTCGTCAGCCTTCACCGATTTTATCTTATCTGAAATCAAATCAAAAGCCTTGCTGAAAGAAATCTCAACGAAACTATCCCCAACCTTCATCAATGGTTTGGTGATTCTGTTAGTATCATTCATATAGGTATAGCCAAACTTAGGATATTTGCATAAATTGGCGTCTTTGTTCACCTTGCCTTTATAGCCTGTTACCCGCATTGCAAAACCTTTCTTGTGATGCACATTGATTTCGCATCCCACCGAACAATAGTTGCAGATGGTTTGCACCTTATCATGCTTAACAGGACCCGGTTTGAACATAACATTCTCGGAAATAGCAGCCGTAGGACAGCCTGAGATACACAATCCGCACGATTCGCACAAGGTATCTTGAAGCGCATTGCCCATACTAGGTGCCACGTAGGTTTCAAAGCCACGATTCACCAATCCTAAGGCATTTGCGCCAACCACTTCACGACAAAGACGGATGCAACGTGAGCATAATATGCACTTATTATTATCTATCTCGATGAATGGATGTCTGAAGTCAACGTCCACACTCTTATATTCGCCTTGGTAGCGTGTTTGTTCCACATCATATTCCGTAGCATACTTCTTCAGGTCGCAGGTGTAATATTCCACGCAACCACATTCCAAGCAACGCTGTGTTTCATTAAAGGCAACATCAGCATCAGCATAGCCCAACTCCACTTCTTTGAAATTCAAACGGGCATTAGGATCCATGGTAGGCATTTCTTCGCGCATTTGTTTGAGGAATTTGCCTGCATATTCTTCAGCCACCTGCAAACGGAAATTATCTCTCTTGCTTACAAACTCTTTCTTTTCGGGTTCTAAAGCAACGCCTGATAAAAATTGATGACAACTGCGAGCAGCAATCTTAGCTTGACCAACTGCTTGAATCAAGGTAGCGGGTCCCGTGACACCATCGCCACAGGCGAAGATTCTCTTGACGCCTGTTTGCAAGGTGATAGCATCTGCATCCAAATCGCCCCATTTATTCATCTTTAGTTCACCCAAATCGGTATGCAGATTCACTTCTTCGATAAAATCAGCCACGGTCTTTTGACCAATAGCCGCAATAGCGTAATCCATGTTGATGTCGAACTCCGACCCGGCAACCGTTACCGGTCTTCTGCGTCCCGAAGCATCGGGCTCGCCCAATTCCATCTTCACACAATTCAACGAAGCAATGTTGCCTGCTTTATCTTTATTTACTTTAACAGGAGCCGTGAGGAACAAATATTCCACTCCTTCCAACTTCGACTCATGTATTTCGATAGGGTTCGCCGGCATTTCTTTCTCGGTACGACGATACACGATATAAACTTTCTTAGCACCACAACGCAATGAAGAACGGCAACAATCCATCGCCGTGTTTCCACCGCCGATTACTGCAACGGTCTTGCCCGTGAAGTCATAACGTTTGCCGGTGAGTTCCATGGTTTTCAAGAAATCAATCCCTGAAAGAACATTCCCCGCATCATCGCCTTCGCAGCCAATGGAGGTTCCTTTTTGAGAACCTATAGCAAGAATAATGGAATCATATTTGAACTTTAATGCCTTATAGGTTAGATTATCGCCAAGCTTTTGGTTGTAATAGATATTCACACCCATGTCGGTGATGTTCTTCACTTCTTGATCAATGATATCATTCGGTAAACGATATTCGGGGATACCATAACGCAGCCAACCACCCGGTTGTGGGGCAGCTTCGTAAATATCCACTTGATGTCCTTCTTTCTGCAGGAAGAAAGCAGCCGACAATCCGCCGGGACCTGCACCTATCACAGCAATTTTCTTGCCTGTGGAGGCTTTTATCTGTGGGGTAAATTTGTCAGGAGATTGCAAATCATAATCAGAAGCGAAACGTTTCAGATAGTCAATGCCCACAGCATTGCCTTCATCCAACAGATTGCGGCGACATGCCACTTCGCAGGGGCGTACACAAACTCTGCCGCAAATAGCAGGCAATGGATTGGTTTCCTTAATCAGAGCAACAGCTTCGCTATACATCCCTTTCTCAATATAGGAAATATATCCCTGCACATCAACGCCTGCAGGACAGGTTTGTTTGCATGGACCTACGCAATCAGCATAATGGTTGCTCAACATCAGGTCGAGAGCCGTTTTGCGTGCCCTGAAAACTTTACTGTTATTGGTTTCTATCTTCATCCCTTCGGCTATCTTTGTGGAACAAGAAGGTTGCAAAGCGCGCATCCCTTCAATTTCCACTACACACACATAACAGGAGGAATAAGGTTCGAGTCTATCGTCGTTACACAAGGTAGGAATCTCATAGCCGTTTCTTTTGGCAAGTGAGAGTATCGTTTCGCCTTTGTTTCCTTTGACAATTTTTCCGTTTAATATTACATTGATATCATTCATTGTTTTTCTGCTGTTTTCAAAGTTTATAAATTACGTAAGGCTGATGGCTGCAAACTTGCATTTCGTGTAACATGAGCCGCATTTGGTGCATAAGGATTGGTCAATAAGATGTGGCATTTTGCGCTCACCCGAAATGGCATTCACCGCACAAACCTTTTTACACAATAAACATCCCGTACATTTATCCGTAATGATTTCATACGTCAATAAAGGTTTGCATGATTTGGCAGGACATTTCTTATCGCGAATATGTGCTTCATATTCATCGCGGAAGTATTTGATGGTAGTTAACACGGGGTTGGGTGCTGTTTGACCCAATCCGCAAAGCGAACTATCTTTGATTTGGTTCGAGAGTTCGATGAGCGTGTCTATGTCGGTGGCTTTGCCTTCGCCTTTGGTGATGCGTTCCAATATCTCGAGCATACGTTGGGTGCCGATGCGACAGAAGGTGCATTTGCCACAGGATTCTTTTTTCGTGAAATCGAGGAAGAAACGTGCCATATCAACCATACAGGTGGTTTCGTCCATCACCACCATACCGCCCGAGCCCATGATGGCACCCGTTGCGTTCACGGAGTCATAGTCCACAACCGTATCGGAAAGATAATCGGGAATACATCCGCCCGAAGGACCGCCCAACTGAACGGCTTTAAATTTCTTATCGTTGATGATGCCGCCACCCAACTTGAAGATGACATCCTTGATGGTGATACCCATAGGCACTTCCACCAAACCGCCATTGTTGATTTTCCCCGTAAGGGCAAACACTTTGGTTCCTTTACTTTTGGCAGTGCCATATTTGGCATACTCGGGAGCACCATGATTGATAATCCAAGGGATGTTGGCAAAAGTCTCCACATTGTTGATATTGGTCGGACGTTTCCACAAACCCGACTCAGCAGGAAACGGTGGACGCTTGCGTGGCATGCCGCGTTCGCCTTCAATGGAAGCCATCAGCGCGGTTTCTTCACCACACACGAACGCACCCGCACCTTCTTTTATATGTATATCGAAATCGAATCCTTCTATGCCTAAGATGTTTTTGCCCAAATAGCCTTTCGCTCTTGCTTGGTCAATGGCGATGTTCAGCCGTTTGATGGCAAGCGGATATTCTGCTCTGCAATAAATCCATCCTTCGCAAGCCTGAATGGCATACGCCCCTATCGTCATCCCTTCCAACACAGAATGGGGGTCGCCTTCCAACACCGAGCGATCCATGAACGCACCCGGGTCGCCTTCGTCAGCATTGCAGATAATATATTTCACATCGGCTTTGTTGTTATAGGCAAAGCGCCACTTTAAACCCGTGGGGAATCCGCCGCCCCCGCGACCTCTGATGCCCGAGTCTAACACATTTTGGATGATATCAACCGATTGAATCTTTTCGGCAGCTATCCTCTTGAGGGCATCATAACCTTCGCGCGCTTCATATTCTTCTATAGATTCGGGGTCAATATAGCCGCAATTGCGCAAGGCTATCTTCACCTGTCCTTCAAAGAAGTTCTTATCTTTGGTATCGAAAAGCTCGGTTTGAACCACATAATCCTTGATGGGGTCAGCGCCCTGAATATGTTTTTCGAGTATCTCAGCAGCTTTCGCCACATCTATTTCGCCATAGATATACGAACCTTTGCCATCCACAACCTCCACGAGGGGCTCGCGGAAACACATGCCGATACAACTCGTTTTCTTCAACTCGAAATCCAAGCCTTTTTCTTCTTTTATCTGTTTGATGGCATCATACACCTTGCCGGCGCCCGCGGCTAAACCGCAACTTCCCAAACCGACAATAACTTTTGTTTTTCCCATTTGATTATTTTTATAATGACAATACTACTCTTGATGATCGCATTTACTTCCGGTTTCTTTTTCGCGAATGGCGCGGATGACATCCTTGGCTTGTTTGCCGCCCAATTTGGCGAAAGTTTCGTCGCCTATCATCATCACAGGTGCCAACGAACAACAACCCAAACATGCCACCGACTCCAAGGTGAAAAGGTTATCAGGAGTGGTTTCGCCATCCTTCACAGCCAATTCTTCCTCCAAAGCTTCCGTAACGGCAGTAGCATTCTGCACATGACAAGCCGTGCCATGACACACCTTTATGATATGTTTCCCTACGGGTTTCAAACGAAACTGCGCATAAAAACTAGCCACACCATACATATCGCTCAACTTCAAACTCGTTTCTTTCTCAAGTTTCAAAAAAGCTTCTTGGGGGATATAGCCATACATTTCCTGCGTATGTTGCAGCAACGGAATCATATTGCCGCGGGTGCTTTTATATTTCTCGATGAAAGGCTCCATTAAGGTTAAATCAACGGTGTCTTGCACCAAAGTTTCGCGCTTTTCGCTTATTCTTGCTATTCTCATAAGTCGTGTTTTAAATTAGGGCGTAAAATTATAATTTTATTTCATCCTAGCAATAATAAATTTTTCATTACTTATCATAGCCTTTAGATTAATGCTTGTTATTCAAAATATTTAGCGACGCAGTAAGTAATATACTTATTAGAAATTCATTTTTTTGCTTAGGGATTTTTTTGGTAGAAATGAAGGATGAAACCACGGAGGGGGGAGAGCATGGAGAAGCACGAAGAAGCGTTTATCCAAATTCGTAATTCGTAATGCTCACTGATGTTAGGCAAAATCATAAAATCCCGAAGGGATGACACTATTATAGAACACA
>CAIOJS010000034.1 GCA_903858655.1 uncultured bacterium
GGTTCCATAGCGGCATGTTCACGTGAGGAACCTTCTCCGAAGTTTTCTTCGCCCACTACAATCAATCCTAAACCTTTAGTTTTATAAGCTTTCGCTACTTCCGGTACAGTATCATACGTACTAGTCAATTGATTTATAACTGAATTTGTTTTATCATTAAATGAATTTACTGCACCTATCATATAATTATTGGATATGTTTTCTAAATGACCTCGATATTTCAACCATATTCCTGCCATCGATATATGGTCAGTAGTGCATTTGCCTTTTGCTTTAATTAATAAAGGTAAATTGGTAAAATCATCACCTGTCCATTCTTCAAATGATGTAAGGTATTGCAAACGATCAGACTTGGGGTCAATAATCACAGAAGCATTGCCACCTGTTTTGTCTGATTTCTGATAACCATTGTCAATAGCACCAAAACCATGAGGGGGCAAATCGTATCCTTTTGGCTCTGCCAATTTCACAGCAACGCCATCGGAATTTATCAATGTATCAGTTAGTGGATTAAAAGTAAGGCTGCCCGCAATTGCCAAGGCTGTAACGATTTCAGGAGAAGCGACGAATGCGTAAGTGTTTGGATTTCCGTCAGCACGTTTGGCAAAGTTGCGATTAAAAGAATGTACGATAGCATTGACTAAGCCTTTTTCAGCACCTTCCCTACTCCATTGTCCGATACAGGAGCCACAAGCATTCGCAAATATCTTTCCACCAATTTTATTAAAAATATCGAAGTAACCATCGCGTTCCGAAATTGAACGTATTTTCTCCGAGCCGGGAGTGATAGTATATTCAGCTTTCACAGTCAAATTCTTTTGAATAGCATCTTTCACAACCGAAGCCGCTCTCGAAATATCTTCATACGATGAATTGGTGCATGAACCAATCAAACCAACTTCAATCTTGAGGGGCCATCCGTTTTTCACAGCTTCTTCTTTCATCTTCGATATAGGTGTTGCCAAATCAGGTGTGAAAGGTCCGTTGATGTAAGGCTCCAATTCTAACAAATTAATTTCAATCAATTGATCATAATAGGTATTTGGATTAGCATAAACTTCATTATCCGAACGCAAATGTTCTTTGTTCTGTCCGGCAAGCATAGCCACTTCTTCTCTGCCGGTTGCCTTTAAGTACTTCTCCATAGCTTCGTCGTAAGCAAACACAGAACATGTAGCTCCGATTTCCGCACCCATATTACAAATAGTGGCTTTGCCTGTGCATGAAAGCGATTCTGCGCCATCACCAAAATATTCTACGATACAACCCGTGCCACCTTTTACTGTTAGCATACCTGCAATCTTTAAAATAATATCTTTTGCCGAAGCCCAACCCGAAAGTTTCCCTGTCAATTTAATACCTATCAGTTTTGGAAACTTCAATTCCCAACCCATGCCAGACATCACATCAACAGCATCAGCACCACCTACTCCGATGGCAATCATGCCTAATCCACCTGCATTGGGTGTATGTGAATCGGTTCCTATCATCATACCACCGGGGAAAGCATAGTTTTCTAAAACAATTTGATGAATAATGCCTGCACCAGGTTTCCAGAAACCAATGTCATATTTATTACATACAGAACTCAAGAAATCATAAACTTCTTTATTAGATACATTAGCCGTTGCCAAATCTTCTACATTGCCGGTCTTAGCCATTATCAAATGGTCGCAATGAACCGATGAAGGAACCGCAGTGGTATCTTTGCCAGCCATCATAAATTGTAGTAAAGCCATCTGAGCAGTGGCATCCTGCATAGCAACGCGGTCAGGGGCAAAATCAACATAATCTATCCCTCTTTTCAAAGATGCTTGTAAATTAGCACCAAATAAATGACAATACAATAATTTTTCGGTTAGTGTCATTGGACGGTTGAGCACATTTCTCACCCGTTCAATCTTGACAGGCATTTCTTTGTAAAAAGTTTTAATCATTTCGTAATCGAACAACATATATTTTTTAGTATTAGTTAAATATTCAAATGTAGAA